>JADHVR010000081.1 GCA_016783885.1 Bacteroidales bacterium | reverse complement strand
TCTTTACACCATTTTGTTCAGCCTCTTGTAAAAACTGAAGCTTTTCTTCCTTGGTAAATGTTCTTTTTCTTGTCATAATCGTACAAATTTATAGATTTTTAACTATAACCTTGTCCGACTTTCTGAGGGGCTAAAACATTAAGGCTTTTCTGTCATTATGCCATTCTTTTTTTATTTCTTCTGGTTCCATTATACCTCTCAATAAATGAATAATAGAATTTATATCATCGAACTGAATTAATTGGTAATTACAATCAAGAGGATCATTAAGTTGGATTGGATGAGGCACATAAATATATTTGTTGATTAAAGCATCAACTGAGTTTTCATCAAGACTATAATACTTTAACAAAGCTTCCGGTTCTGGTTTTTTGTTCTTTTTATCTGGTAATATTTCAATACAATTATTGTCTACTCTATAAATCCAATTATATTTTACAATTTCCATATATATTTTATTGTCTTAAAGATAAATTTAGGTAAAAAATTGAGATTAAATTAAATTTCAATATTTCTTGTTATCATTTTCTTGTTTAATGATTTTAATGTTAATATTGGATATTTCACTCATCCATTTTTTACTAATGATTTAATATCTGTTTTTGAAAATAATCCTGCATCTGAAAATTTTCGGAAACGAGAAAGATTGTTGTTAAATAAAAGTATTGGTTTTAACGGTTAAGTGTAAATTGTGTTTTAATGCAACTAATAAAATGTTGAACATTCATGCTATTCATTCATCAATTTCTCAACTTCTGTTTTTAACTTTGGTAAATAATTTATTACTATTCCCCAAATTACATCATCGGAAATTGTGTCGTAACCGTGAATTATTCTATTTCAGTAATTGCAGAAATTATATCAAATAACCATGTTTTTATTTCCTTATCCATATATTAGTTTTTTTGACGAGTCAATAGATTCTTTAAGAAATGGATTTTTAATTGCTTTTTCTTCCAATAAATCGATTTTTCTATTAAATAAGTCTTCTAAAGAAAATTTAAAATCGAAGTAGTTATCAGCATACTTATTCAATTCAAGTGTTCCAAATGTTACAATAAAATCAATGTCACTATCTTCTCTAAATCTTTCACTTATAGCTGAACCAAATATATATAGTTGAGAAACATTGTATTTAAAACACAATTTCTTCAATTTCTCTATATTTCTTTCAATTAAATTCATATTACAAAGTTAAAAAAAATATCAAACTTTTGGGTTTCTATGCATGACACCCAACATCTTGAATAAACGCCGTTCTAATGGCGTTTATTTTTCGATAGCTGCTGGCATTTTTCAGATTTCAAGTTGATAAATAGCATTTATTTCCTTTCTTAAATCGTCCTTCCAATTTTCTGCAAAACGAATGAAAATTACCCCAGAATAGTCAGATGGAATTTCAACTCCGTCTTCATAAAGTACAATTACATTTTCTCGGCCAAGCTTACCTATGAAAAAGCCGGTTTCAAAAATTACATTTTGTCTTGCACGGTACTTTAAGTCATTTTCTTTTTTACTTTTACCATCATCGTCTGCTGTCCAAAGTGCAACTGCAAAATCAACCTTAGAATAATCTTCAAATTTCTCAATTATTGTTCTCCCTCTGTTTGGATATTCATGCAAAATAATTGCTTTTCTCTTCAAATCATTTTCAACAAATCTCGCTACCTCAAGTTTTTTCATATCATTATGACCATGAACGATAAATCCACGATTGTAAAAAACTCTTCCCTTTGTTTGGAGATCTTGAATATTTTCATCTTGTACAATTAATGGTAATTTTTCTACTAATCTTTTTAGTGTCATTACGCAGTTTTCAACTTTTTTCTTTGCAAGGTTTACTTTATATGCAAGTTGGTTTGTGTCTATCCCCCTTATATAGTCATAAATCCCAATCCCTTGATTTATATTGGAATACTTTTTATAATACTCATTGTGTTGATTATTAAACGCTCGTTTTATTAATTCTTCATTATAATCATTCCAATCAGAAAAGTCTATGTAGTATTTAACAAGTTGTTCAAGTTCCTGCATTTCTCTCTTTAATAATTCTTCGCCTAATGTTATTCTATCAAGTAGTTCCTTTTTAAGTATCTCTTTTGGTTTGACTAATATTGTCTTAGATATTATAGTTGTATGTTTTCTTCTTGTTGCCATAATTGTTATACGTTATGCTTGCCGCTAACGTAATAGAGTTTTAAGCGAAATTCAAAAATAGGTAAAAAAGTTGGAATATTGGGAAAAAACTTAAATTATAATGTGATTCTTAGCAATACTAAAATGTTTGCCAACAGTTTTATTTATTGGATGTTTTCTTATCAAAATATATCTTTAATAATTCTCCAATTCTACTATTACTGTTTAAAATCCCGCTAAATGCAATATTTGTATCAACAATTAGTCTCATTCTCCCAGTAGTCTTTTCCTATTATTTTCCCATCTCCCTTTTTTGATTTCTTTAACTAATGAATCAACTTCATTTTGAGTCGCTTTTGATTTCGATGTGATTTCTTTAAATTTTATATAATCAACCATATCTTCAAGATCAATAGTATCTATTGATCCTGGAAGCCTTATTATTACTTCATTATTTGTTCTTTCAACTATCATATTTTTTTCATTTTTACAAAGATATGAATTTATTCAAAAACCAAAGACAGAAAAATCAGAATTTAATTGATATTCTGAAAATAATATCCACAATCTGAAAAGCTAAATATTTTCTTAATCTTTTTAACAAACTCAACTTTTATACTGAAACGCATACATACGTACTAACTGCGTGTCGTAAACTTTGCAATTTGTTGATAATTTAATAATTCCAAAGCTCATATTCTTCCCAGAATTCTTTTGCTTCCTCATAACCATTTTCGTAAGATTTCTTAATCCAAAAAGCAGCTTGTTTTTTGTCCGTTAATACCCCTTCGCCATAATAGTACATAATCCCTAAGGAAAACTGAGCGTCAGCTAATCCTTGTTCTGCACTTTTTTTGTACCAATAAAATGCTTGTTTTTTGTCCGTTAATACCCCTTCGCCATAATAGTACATAATCCCTAAGGCAAACTGAGCGTCAGCTAATCTTTGTTCTGCACTTTTTTTGTACCAATAAAATGCTTGTTTTTTGTCCGTTAATACCCCTTCGCCAAAATCGTACATAGCCCCTAAGGAAAACTGAGCGTCAGCTAATCCTTGTTCTGCACTTTTCTTTATCCAAAAAAATGCTTGTTTTTTGTCAGTCAATACCCCATTGCCTTTCCAGTACATTTTACCTAAGAATAACTGAGCACGAGCATCTCCTTGTTCTGCACTTTTTTTGTACCAATAAAATGCTTGTTTTTTGTCAGTCAATACCCCTTCGCCAGTATCGTACATAGCCCCTAAGGAGAACTGAGCAAGAGCGTTTCCTTGTTCTGCACTTTTTTTGTACCAATAAAATGCTTGTTTTTTGTTAGGCAACACCCCTTCGCCAATAAAGTACATATTCCCTAAGACGTACTGATCATGAGCGTCTCCTTGTTCTGCACTTTTTTTTATTGAGCTAAAAAAATCTTGTGCAGTATTATATGAAAGGAAAACTAATTGGAATACAATTAGAAATAAAAATCTTATATTCATAATTAACAGGTTTTATAAATTTTATTATCAAATTTAATATTTATATATCTTTCTATAATCAAAAAAATACGTTTATTCAAATTCAATATTACCGCCAACGTATTAGCATTTTAAGCAAAATTCAAAAATAGGTAAAAAAGTTAGACTATTGAGAAAAAACTAAAATTTAAATGTGATTATTAGCAATACTAAAACGCATAAACTTCAGGTAATCTTAAAATCGCTTTTTATAATCTGAAATTTAAGTCCTGAAAAATTTCTGAGACGAGGAAGATTGTGGTTAAATAGGCTATTTCGGTTTTCGTTATAAGGGCATCATACTTATTGTTAGTCTGTATTATAGCAGGTTTTTATTTTAATCATGCTAAGAGAATTTCTGCAGGAATCTTTAATCCTTTATATAACGACTTCACCATCTTTAGGGTCAATTGTCTTTTTCGGTCTAATACTTCACTTACTTTACTCTGACTACCAAAATACTTTACCATATCACTCTTTGTCATTTCCATTTGCTCCATCCTGAATTTAATTGCATCAATCGGGTCAGGTGGTGGAATTGGAAAATATTTCATTTCGTAAGATTCAACTAATGTGCAAAGTAAATCTAATTCATCTCCTTCCAGGGAATCCTTTTTTGCACCCCACAAATCCTCAATCCTCTTGATTGACTCATCGTAGTCTTGCTCTGTCCTTATTGGTCTTATCTCCATAATCAAATAGTTTTTGCATTAATTTTATCATATTGTTTATGCGTCCCAATAAACCGAATAAACATAACTTGAAATTCATAGTCTATTGAAACAACAAGTCTATAAGTATTACCTTTAATATTAAATACTACTCTTCCTTCTCCAACGATACTCGCATTTTTATATTGTTGCTTAAGTTCATTTGAGTTTTTCCAATCAGAACTTTTTGCATCGTGATACCAGGAACGTAATGAGGTTTCCGAATCAGCATATTCATGTTTTTTCCAAAATTCTCTTAGTGTTCTAAACGCAATTATTCTCATTACACAAATTTACAAAAATAGATAAAAAAGTTTGAATATTGGGAAAAACTGAAATTACAATGTGATTATTAGCAAAAAGGAGAGATCTGAATTTTGCCCTCCTGCCATGGCATGTTTTTGTAGTAATATAAAATTTATCAGGAAAATAAAAAAAAAATTATAAAATGGAGAAGCGAATAATTTGTGTTGACACTTCTGCTTTAATTGATAATCCGGAAATAATAACCACAATCTGAAAAGCTAAATATTTTCTTAATCTTTTTAACAAAACCACCTTTTATTTGTTACTCTATAATGTCTGTTTTCAAACCAGATAATTACTACTTTTGCATTGCTATATGAAAATTATACTAAACAAGCAGGAACCGGCTGAATCAGATGGAAAAAGACAAAAATAATATAATTGATGAAGTAACCCGGAGCGACTACAAATACGGCTTTACGACCGACATCGAGATGGAGACTGCCCCGAAAGGTCTGAACGAGGATATTATCCGGTTTATATCTCAAAAAAATAACGAGCCTGAGTTCTTGCTTAACTTCCGTTTGAAAGCCTTTAGAAAATGGCAAAAAATGAAAACACCCGAATGGGCTAATTTAAAAATTCCCCCTATCGATTACCAGGATATTATTTATTATGCCGCCCCAAAGAAAAATCCTAAATTAGAAAGCCTCAATGAAGTTGACCCGGAATTACTTGATACTTTTAAAAAACTTGGAATTTCTCTCGAAGAACAAAAAAAACTTACCGGAGTAGCTGTTGACGCTGTGTTCGATAGTGTTTCCGTAAAAACTACCTTTCAGGAAACTCTGGAAAAATACGGTATCATTTTCTGTTCATTCAGCGAAGCTGTGCAAAATCATCCCGACCTTGTAAAAAAATACATGGGAAGCGTTGTGCCTTATGGTGATAATTGTTTTTCAGCGCTCAACTCTGCTGTTTTCTCAGATGGTTCGTTTTGTTATATTCCAAAAGGCGTCCGGTGTCCGGTAGAACTGTCAACCTATTTCCGTATTAACACCGCAGGTACAGGACAATTTGAAAGAACGCTGATTATCGCCGACGAGGGCAGCTATGTTAGTTACATGGAAGGTTGTACAGCACCTCAACGGGATGAGAACCAGTTACACGCTGCTGTAGTGGAGATTATCGTCCTGAAAGATGCCGAAGTAAAATATTCTACAGTCCAGAACTGGTATCCGGGTGATAAAGACGGGAAAGGCGGCATATTCAATTTTGTTACCAAACGTGGGATATGTAAAGGAAGTCATTCAAAGATTTCCTGGACACAGGTGGAAACAGGTTCTGCCATAACATGGAAATATCCGGGTTGTATTTTGTTAGGTGACAACTCAGTCGGGGAGTTTTATTCTGTGGCAGTTACCAATAATCACCAGCAAGCTGATACCGGTTCAAAAATGATACATCTTGGTAAAAACACAAAAAGCACCATTATCTCAAAAGGTATTTCTGCCGGTTACAGCAACAACAGTTATCGCGGTTTGGTAAAGATCAATAAGAGAGCCGAAAACTCAAGGAATTTTTCACAGTGCGATTCATTGCTCCTGGGAGATAAATGCAGCGCTCATACTTTTCCGTATATCGACACACAAAACAGTTCATCCATTGTTGAGCATGAAGCTACGACATCTAAGATATCTGATGAGCAACTGTTTTACTGCCAGCAAAGAGGGATAAATGCGGAAACATCCATCGGACTGATTGTAAATGGCTATGCAAAAGAAGTTTTAAAAAAATTACCAATGGAATTTGCTGTTGAAGCACAAAAGTTGCTTGCGGTGAGTTTAGAGGGAAGCGTGGGATAAGTTGATTTACGATTTACGAAAATGATTTACGATTTACGAAAGTTGATATACGTTTTATAAAATTGATTTACGATTTACGAAAATGATTTACGATGTACGAAAGGGATTTACGATTTATGAAAAATAACTTAATTAAAATATTATAAACTTTTATTGAAGAAAGAAATGATGAAAAATACAATTTCTAAAAGGGATTTGGAAGACAGACTAAATGATTTTGCTGTTTTAATAATTGAAATATCCGAATTATTACCTGGTACAAGAGCAGGTAATCATATTGCAGGACAAATAGTAAGATCAGGGACATCTCCTGCCCTTAACTACGGTGAAGCTCAAGATGCCGAATCTAATCAGGATTTTATACATAAAATTAAAATAATTTTAAAAGAACTTCGTGAAACTTTTGTAGCATTAAAAATCATTAAGAAAGCCAAACTATATAAAAATGAAGATAAAATAAAAATAGCTTTAAAAGAAAACGATGAATTAATTGCAATTTTTGTTGCAACGGTTAAAACAGCAAGAAGCAGAAAGAAATAATTTAAAAATCCTCGTAAATCATTTTCGTAAATCGTTTTCGTAAATCAAATAAGATATGCTAACAATAAACAACCTCCACATATCAATAAACGGAAAAGAAATAATAAAGGGCTTAAGCCTTGAGGTAAATGCCGGCGAGGTTCATGCAATTATGGGTCCGAACGGGACAGGCAAAAGTACACTGGCAAATGTTATTGCAGGTAAACAAGGATATGATGTTACAGAAGGAGAAATTACTTACATGGGAAAGGATATTTTTGAATTATCAACAGAAGAGCGGGCACTGGAAGGAATTTTCCTTGGATTTCAGTATCCGGTGGAGATCCCGGGTGTGAGCATGACTAATTTTATGCGAACCGCTATTAACGAACATCGAAAATATAAAGGACTGGACCCACTGTCTGCTGCTGATTTCCTGAAATTAATGGATGAAAAAAGAAAGCTGGTAGAGATTCAGGATAAGTTGAAAAACAGGTCGGTCAATGAAGGCTTTTCGGGAGGCGAGAAAAAAAGAAACGAGATTTTCCAGATGGCATTGCTCGAGCCTAAACTTGCTATTCTTGATGAAACGGATTCTGGTCTGGACATAGATGCGTTGAAAATTGTTGCAAATGGCGTGAACAAATTAAAAACAAAGGATAATGCAACTATTGTAATCACACATTATCAGCGTTTGTTAGATTACATTATACCTGATTTCGTGCATGTGCTTTACGATGGGAAAATAGTTAAATCAGGAGGAAAAGAACTTGCCCTGGAACTGGAAGAAAAAGGGTATGAGTGGCTTAAAAAATCATAGAAGCAAGAATCAAGAACATAGAGCAAAATAAATTCGTGTTAATTCGTGTCAAGAAACAAGAATCAAGAATAATGGAAATTTCATTACAAAATAAAATATTAAAACTTTTTACTGAGAATAAAGAAAAGATATTTCGAAACGATCCTCTCGAAATAATGAAGTTGCGTAAAAAAGCAATTTCGGAATTTGAAAGGATTGGGTTCCCGACTACTACAATAGAAACATGGAGAGATACTGATATAAAAAAGGTTTTATCGCAGGATTTTAGTTTCTATTTTGAACCTATCAAAGAAAAAATTGACATTGACAAGATATTTCAATGCGAAGTTCCCGCTTTCGACACAAACATAATTTCTTTATACAACGGATGGTACACTTACAAAGACAGCCCATTATTTACTTTACCCAATGGTACTATCATCGGAAGTTTTGCAAGGGCGCTGAAGGAATTTCCAGATCTCGTTATCAGGCATTACAACAAGTATGCAAAGGCTAAGACAGATGGCTTTAAGGCATTGAATACAGCTTTTGCCCAGGATGGTATCTTTATTTATGTTCCTGATAATGTAGAAGCATATAAAACCATTCAAATGGTAAACATTCTGAATAAGGAAGATAATCTTTTTGTTCAAAACAGAAACTTAGTGATCGTTGGGAAAAACAGCAAACTCTCTCTGGTTCATTGTGATGATTCACATAATCACAGGTCAAGTTTTACAAATACCGTTACAGAAATTTTTATAAATGAAGGTGCATCTGTCGATCACTATAAACTTCAAAACCTAAATAATAACACAACGCTGATCAATTCAACATTTTTTCACCAGGAGGCAAACAGCAATCTGTCTTCCTTTGCAATTACGCTTAATGGCGGACTTGTCAGGAATGATGCTCACATTAAACTAAATGGCAAAGGGGGAAATGCTGACATTTACGGACTTTACCTTGTTGACAGGGAACAGCATATTGACAACCAGGTTCACATCGATCATGCTGAACCTAATTGCACATCTAATGAACTTTTCAAAGGAATACTGGATGATCATGCCAGCGCAGTGTTCAACGGACATGTTTTAGTGAGAAAAGATTCGCAGCAAACCAATGCTTACCAGACAAACCGGAATATTCTCCTCACCGACAAAGCAACCGTTAACACAAAACCTTTCCTCGAAATATATGCTGATGATGTAAAGTGCAGTCACGGAGCAACAGTCGGGCAATTGGATGATGATGCCTTGTTTTATATCAAATCACGGGGAATAAGCGAACACAATGCTAAACTATTACTAATGTATGCCTTTGCTGCCGAGGTGATCAACAAAATATCAATTCAGCCACTTAAAGACAGGATTGACGACCTGGTAAAAAAACGGCTAAGGGGCGAACTGGCTATTTGCGACCAATGTGTACTGCATTGTAAAGATCAGGAGAAAAATATTAATTTTGAAATTGATATGAGTAAAGTATGAAATAAGTCGGCAGTTGGCACCCGATAGCTATCGGAGTCAGTCGGCAAAGATTTTAATATTTGATACATTTACTTTATATATTAATTTCGCATTATAATAGAACCGGATTTGAACTTCGATATAAAAAAAATAAGAAAAGACTTTCCTGCATTACACCAGGAAATTTACGGCAAGCCATTAGTTTATCTTGATAATGCTGCAACTACACTTAAGCCACAGGTAGTCATTGATTCCATTACGAATTATTATTCCACTATAAACAGCAATGTGCATCGTGGTGTTCATTACCTTAGCCAGCAGGCAACTGAAGAATTTGAAAACACCAGGGAAAACATCAGAAAGTATATCAATGCCCGTAATACTCATGAGATAATTTTTACAAAAGGAACAACGGAATCAATCAACTTAATGGCTTATTCTTTTGGAAAAAAATTTCTGAGTCAGGGTGACGAAGTGATCATTTCAGAACTTGAGCATCATGCCAATATTGTTCCATGGCAAATGATCTGTGAGGAAAAAAGAGCAAAACTTAAGGTTATTCCTATAAACAATAATGGCGAACTGATCCTGGAAAAATTTAAAGATCTGATCACAAAAAAAACAAAAATCGTTTCTGTTAGCCATATTTCAAATGCTCTTGGGACAGTAAATCCCATTAAAGCAATCATTGACATTGCTCATCAGCACGATATACCTGTGATGATTGACGGCGCCCAGGGTATTGTCCATGAAAAAATTGATGTTCAGGAATTGGATTGTGATTTTTATTGTTTTTCGAGTCATAAAATGTATGGGCCAATGGGTGTAGGTATTCTTTTCGGAAAGGAAGAATATCTTGAAGAGATGCCACCCTATCAAACAGGCGGCGAAATGATAAAAACGGTTACTTTCGAAAAAACCACTTTCAATGAACTGCCTTTCAAATTTGAAACAGGCACGCCAAATGTTGCTGATGTTATCGGTTTTGGTTCTGCAATTGATTATATTAAAAAAATTGGCATAGAAAATATTATTAGATATGAGGAGGAGCTTTTGAAATATGCAACTCAAATGCTCTGCGGTATACAAGGTTTACGAATTTATGGAGAAGCAAAGAAAAAAGCCGGTGTAATTTCTTTTCTTCTCAAAGATATTCATCCTTACGACGCCGGAATCATCATAGATAAACTAAGTATTGCCGTACGTACCGGACAACATTGCGCCCAGCCTGTAATGGACAGGTTTGGCATTCCGGGTACAATCAGAGCTTCATTTGCTTTTTATAATACGAAGGAAGAAGTGGATAAGCTTGTGGAAGCGATATTAAAAGTACAGGAGATGTTTAATTAAGGTTGAGGCTAAGGAGAATGAGACAATAATTATGTCTCTCTTTAAACTAAGGATATCACGAAGTAAGTTGAAATGAAAGTAAAAATCAAAAAAATAAATACCAAAAGTCCCCATTTTAGGGGGGAAACAGGGGGGTTAAAATTAGCAATATATTTATTTTTTTGATTTTTACCGACTTTATAGACACACACTAATTAAAATAAAAGAACAAATTGTAACTATGACAATCCGGGAAATTGAAAAAGAAATTACAGAAGAGTTTAGCATGTTCGACGACTGGATGGACAAATACAACCATCTGATAGAAATGGGGAAATCACTACCATTGGTTGATGAAAAATACAGAACCGATCAATATTTAATTTCGGGTTGCCAGTCGAGAGTGTGGCTTTCTGCTGAAATGGAAGACGGAAAAGTTATTTTTAAAGCCGATAGCGATGCAGTGATAACTAAAGGAATTATAAACCTGTTGATACGTATTCTGTCAAACCAAACTCCTGATAACATTCTGAACGCTAAAATGGATTTTATAGATCAGATAGGTTTAAAGGAGCACCTATCCCCCACCCGCTCAAACGGACTGACTTCGATGATCAAACAAATGAAATTGTATGCTCTGGTATTTAAAACAAAAATGACGCAATGATAAAAAAAGAAATACTCCGCGATGCGATAATAGAAACTGTCAAAACTATTTTTGATACTGAAATTCCGGTGAACATTTATGAACTGGGACTGATATATGAAATTAAAGTAGATAACGATTTCAACGTACATATTCTGATGACTTTAACCTCACCTAATTGTCCCGTTGCGGAATCCCTTCCGACAGAGGTAAAGGAAAAAGTACAAAATATTCGAGGATTAAATGAAGTTGAAGTGAAGGTTATATTTGAGCCTTCATGGGATAAAAGCATGATGTCGGAAGAAGCCTTGCTGGAGTTAGGATTTTTATAAACTGATCGATTCCGGTTGCCTGCTAAAGAAAAAGGGTGTCTCAAAAGTCAATAAAAAAATCTAAATCGCTAAATTCGCTAAGAAACGCAAAAATTTCAAGAATATGATTAACTCATATTTACATTTTTTTCATTTTGTGATTTAAAACAATATTTATATCGTATTTTTTTTCAAGGTGAGCCTTAAGTTTCTCGGCACAATAAACCGACCTGTGCTGTCCGCCCGTACATCCGAAATTAATCGCCAAATGATCAAAATTTCTTTTTATATAATTATCCACAGCCTGGTCTGCTATTTCAAATACATTCAGTAAAAACTTATCTACAGCGGATTCTTTACTCAGAAAATCAATGACCGGTTTATCCAACCCGGTGAATTGCCTGTATTTCTCATATCTTCCCGGATTAGGTAAAACCCTGCAGTCAAATACAAATCCGCCACCATGCCCTGATCTATCCTCCGGAATTCCAACTTTAAAAGAAAAGCTGTTTATTTCAACGGTTAATGTTTTACCGGGTATTACAGCCACTTCCTGTTTATTATGTTCAACCATCTTATTAAGGCATTTATTTAATTCAGGAATATCCACAGGCAATTTCACATTTTCCAAATACCATTCAACATTTTTCAGGGCAAAATCTATACTTTCGATAAAATGAGGCTTTCTCTCGTAATAACCGCGAAAACCATAAGCGCCAAGCACCTGTAACGTTCTTATTAATACAAACCCATAATAATATTTAATGAATTCTTCTCTATCGCTAATTATAAAATCCCTGAGTTTTTCTATATAATAATCAAGCAAACTTTCTCTGACATCAAACGGCAGGTTTGCTTTCGCCTGGAAAAGCAAAGAAGCTATATCATATTGCAAAGGGCCTTTCCTTCCGCCCTGGTAATCTATAAAATAAGGCTGACTTTCATAAATCATAATATTCCGTGACTGAAAATCGCGATACATAAAATAATTTGTTTCTGCCTTTGATAAAAAAATTATTAAAGTCAGAAAATCATGTTCCAGCTTTTGTTCGTCAAATTGTATTCCGGTGAGTTTCAAAAAATAGTACTTAAAATAATTAAGATCCCATTGCATGGATTGCCTGTCGAAAGAAGCGCGCGGATAACAAACGGAATAATCAAGGTCTTTCCCTGCAACTACCTGGAATTTGATCAGTTCTTCGAGTGATTGCTTATAAAATTCAATAACTTTCTTCCGGGTACTATCCTTATGTTTATTTTCAGTTAATAAAGAGAATAAAGTAATATCTCCCAAATCCTGCAAAAGGTATATTCCTTCATCAATATTTTTCTCATAAACATCAGGAACATTCAATCCGTTATTCCTAAAATGCTCGGTAAAAGTGAAAAATGCTTTATTCTCCTTTCTATCCTGGTTATAAACCCCAATCGCTTGTCCGGTTTTTCCTTTTATCCTGTAATAATGCCTGTATGAACCTGATGCGGATAAAGCCTTAAAACTCTCAGCCTTTTCGCCTGACCAGTTTGTAAATAGCTCTTTTATCTTCCAGTTTATCTGGGTTAGGTACATATAGGTTTCAAGCATCAAATTCTTCAATTATCTGAAGGCTGCAATTAATAATTCAATATCCTGGTAAGGTAGTGTAAAATATTCTCCAATGTAAGGTTTGGTAAGTGTGCCGTTAAATAAATATACTCCCTGCCGTACGCCGAAATCCGTTTTAAGTTTATTTTCAATACCACCGGCTTCTCCGATTTTCAATAAGAGTGGGGTGAGGAAATTACTTAAGGCAAAAGAAGCTGTACGCGGAACTTTGGAGGCGATATTAGGAACACAATAATGTGTTATATCATATTTCTTGAATACAGGCTCATTATGGTCAGTTATTTTGGAAGTTTCAAAACATCCTCCCTGATCTATTGTTACATCAATTATTACCGAACCGAATTTCATTTGACTCACCATATCTTCAGTTACTACACATGGTGTTATTCCCTCACTTGTGTGAAGGGCGCCAATTGCCACATCAGCGGTTTTTAATGCTTTCAACAACACTTTTGGTTGTATAATAGAGGTAAATATCCTTGTATTTAAAGAGTTTTGAAGTCTTCTTAATTTATATAATGAGTTATCAAACACCTTCACAACAGCGCCCAGCCCCAGTGCGGCTCTTGCAGCATACTCCGCTACCGTGCCGGAACCGAGAATGACAACTTCGGTAGGTGTAATACCGGGAAAGCCACCGAAAAGAGTTCCTTTACCAAATTCATCGCTTTCAAGATATTGGGCAGCTATAAATATCGAAGCCGTTCCTACAATCTCGCTCATCGACCTGATAACAGGGACGGTTCCGGTTTTGTCTTTAATTAATCCATAAGCAAGGGCTGTTATTTTTTTTATCATGAGTTTTTCAAAATATTCCCTTGACTGCCCGGTTATATGTAAAGATGAAATTATTGTTTGTCGCGATTTTAACAAGTCAACCTCTTCAATTGATGGCGGGGCAACTTTGATGACAATATTTGCCTTGAAAACTTCTTCGTTGCTTTTTATAATTTGTGCTCCGACTTCGCTGAATTCTTCATCGCTGAAATGCGCTGACTTTCCGGCATTCGATTCGACTAATACTTTATGTCCGTTAGCAACTAACAAACCTACAGCCTGCGGCACCAACGGCACCCTGTTTTCCTGGTACGATGTTTCACGAGGGATGCCTATGGTCAAACTGCTTTTGTCCCTGTTCACTTCAAGGACTTCCTCCTGGGGCATCAGCTTTTCGGCATTCGAAAATTTAATAAATTCGTTTTGTTCAGTATTCATAAATTAATATTTAGAAATTTTTTCAGCCCTAAAATTATAAAATAATCCGGTAACTTACAAACATCCTGAAAAAGAATATTACTTTGCAGAATAATCAGAACTTAATAATCCTTGAACCATCCGACTTATCTACTTCGATATAAACCTTTATCGCATGGTCTGGTAATAGATTTTCAATTTTTTCGGGCCATTCAATAAAACAATAAGAACCACTGTAAAAATAATCTTCGTATCCTATGTCGAAAACCTCTTCAATCGACTTTAACCTGTAAAAATCGAAATGATATATATTTTCACCGTCCGATGCTTCATATACATTAATTATTGCAAATGTCGGACTATTTACAATATCAGCTACTCTTAGACTTTTACAAATTGTTTTGATGAATGTTGTTTTTCCTGCACCCAATTCTCCGTAAAAAGCAAAAATCTTCCTTGAAGGATATTTTGTCAACAATTTTACAGAAACTTCATGCAGACCATTAATGTTCTTGCAAATTACCTTGTCAGGCATATTTAATCTAACTTAATTTAAATGCAAAAGTAATGAAAGAAAATCTAAAAGCTCGCACATTGAATTTTGTAACTATAACGCAAATGACATGGCGATTTGCAACCTGTTTCCTCGCAGTTGCCTGTACATGTGAGATTTTCCTTTTTGCCTTTGTATGTTTGCCGAATTAGGTCTTTACCTTTCGAAACGGGCACACATGGAATGGCAGGATGATTTTTTATTTGATTAATAAAGGAATTGTATAACACGTTGAATATGTGGATTATATTAAATATTATAACACTCTTGCAAACGAAAACTTAGTAAATACAATTTGATTGTTTGTTTTTTTTTAAATTTGCTTTGTCTTTTTATTCTCTAATAAAACAAGCTATTAACAGAAATATACTGAGACTGTTTGAATTTGCAAACTATTTTGAATTATAAAATAGAAGTGGTATAAATTCATTAAAGTATTAACTTATTAAAAAAATTAAAATTATGAAAGACAAAAAAAAACTAGGACTGATTGGAGCAATAATTCTAATCGTATCAAGTCTTGCCGGCAGTGGCGTTATTGCCCTGCCCCAACAATTAGCATTTACTGGCTCTATTTCACTTATATCGTTTATTCTGGTTACTATAGGGGCTTTGTTTCTCACCCTGGTTTATGTTCAGGCAGGAAAGCGTTTTGAAGACCCCAGCCCAACAGCATTGGCGACATATGTAAACCCAATTCTGGGAGCTAAAAGTGGTTTCTTTTACGTTTACGGAAACCTTATTTCCAATGTCTCCATTCTGATTGCCGGGCTGGGCTACCTGGTAATGTTCCTGCCACAACTTCAACATCCTGTTATTCTTGGAGTTACTGTGATTGTGCTCATCTGGGTTTTTGTTGGGCTGTCATTACGGGGCGTAGGGATCATTATGAAAATCGTTTCTATTACCGTAACAATGTTGCTTCTATCTGTTATCACCACCTCCGTTGCCGGGTGGTTTGATTTTGATCCTTCACAGTTCAGCAATAACTGGAATGTCAGTGGTAAAAGCAGTGGCACGGCAATTATGTCGGGCTTTGCCATTTTGATATTCGCCTTTGTTGGAGTGGAAAGTGTGGCAACCAACAGTGGTCATATCCGAAACCCAAAAAAAATCGTCCCAATTGCTACGATTGTCGGGTTTATCATAGTGGCGATTATTTATATTGCATCTACTACAGTTATCGAAGGTATGTTCTCAGCAAAGGAAATTCAGGGTGCCCCAGCCTCTTTTGCTTTATCCATGCAAAAAATCTTTGATTCTAAAATCGTGGGTGAAGTAGTTTCCCTCGTGATGGCAATTGCCTGTATTGCAAGTTTTTTAGTGTGGAACCTGTCATCGGCAAGTGCGGCAAAAACCAGCGCCGATAATGGCTTTCTCCCTAAAGCCTATTCATATACCAATAAACATGGTATCAATAGTAAGGGGCTGGTAATCAATGGGGTTATTATGACTATTCTGGAGCTTATTCTTATGATGATGGGTAGCAATGTGGCTGCAGCTTTCAATATTACCGTAACCATCTCGGTACTTCTGCTGCTGTTCCCCTATTTCTGGTCGGGTATTGCACTTCTCAAAAAGGAAAAGGAAGATGGCGTCGGTAATCTGAGCACGAAAATTATCGTAGCTATTTCTTCCATTTTCATTATTTCGGCATTCATGTCCGCAAACCTGGATGAACTTTGGTTTGTAATCTCTTTAGTTATTGTCATCCTTGCCGTCTATAGCTTAAAATTAACTCCGCGTAAAAAATAAGTATTTCCTCACACATTGAAGGTTGTTTGCGCCCATTCATCTGACCACTGCCTTACGTGTCTGCCTTGCGCGCAGTGGTCTGACGAATTTCCGGCACTCAGTCCTTCCGATAATTATCGGAATCGACCTGACATGTCTGCCTCCCTGCTCCTCCGGATTTAGGCGTCGGAAAGTGCGAAGGCTAATCCGGAGGGAAATAACAACAGGATTCCAGCCTTCCATAGAATGTCATAAGTGAGGCTGGCAGGTGTAATCCGCTTATAAAGCTATTAAGTGCCATAGAATAATTTCATAGTGGTTTTCAGCCATTTTTTTTCTAATGGTTTTCAGCTATATTTTTACGGAAAATTTTATTTTTCTTTGGAGGGCAATTTTATTTTAAGATTCATTATAGAAAAAATAAAATTTTTCATCCTGAGCTACAGCGAGTTAAAAATTTTTGTTGGAAAAAAGTTAAGAAATGAGGGTAACCTTTTGACGATTTATAGAATTAACTATTTTGAAGAATAAGAGTATCCAGCACATTGAAGTTTGCAACTGGTGTGATTACAATTGGCCTTTTTTCTATTTTTTACTTCCTGCAAGTTCTAAGTAAAATTAAACGCTTCCCTTCTTTTTGCCAAATTTGTTTTTCCCATCTTTATTGATGGGGTTATATGTTCAGTATTTGAGTC
>JADHVR010000019.1 GCA_016783885.1 Bacteroidales bacterium | reverse complement strand
TGTTATATTTCCTGTTAAAACTTCATAAACGATTTCCCGTTTTAAGCTTTCTGGAATAAATTGCTTTGTTCTCATAATTGTCCTGGTATAGGTTGACTTATTAACAGCTTTTGGTGTAAACCTATTTCAGGACATGACCCCGCTTGCGCTAATTCCTACGCACCCCCTCTCGAGAGGGGAGTTTGGCGCACCCTTGTACTGCGGTTTCGAAAGGCAAGCCCAGACCTGCCACACACGGCAAGGGGCATATTACAAAAAAAATATGGCTTGTAATACTAAGGAGTTTAATTAGAAAAAAACTATTTTAGTTCCCGGCAAAGCCTTTTTGAGTCTATTAACTTGTTCTTTTGTGAGTGGATTATTTTTTAATTCTAATCTAATTAAACTCTTCATCCCTTTCATCGGGCTGATATCTGTGAGTTGATTCCAGAATTGAACCATTTATAGTTGGTACAACAAGATTTCTTAATGATGATTATTCTCCTTTACTGGAAATAGTCGGGAAAGAAGGTATTGAAATAACAGCATGATTCATAATACTAATCCTTTATCTCCCCTTTAAACCTCAGATGCTGTAACACAAAACGCAATTCACTGTATTTAACATCTTCGCCGAGAGCTGCTTTTGCTTCACTTAACAGGGTGGTTTCTTGCTTTTGAAAAAAATCCGATATACGTTTTACTTTTTCAGCACTAACCATCTCCTCAACGGTCAATTCTCCAGTACCTACAAAATATGCCAAATGCCCTTCGATGGTAGATGTGGCAAATTGTCTTTCTTTGGTAATTTCTTCTATTGTTTTTCCTGCTTTCCACAGTTCAACGCTAATTCGCTTGCTGCTTCTTTCAGGGACTTTAACAGTAATTTCGGGTTCTTTAAAAGTAACGGTTTGTATATTATTTTCTTTGCGATAGAAAATTATCATTTCAAGCAAATCACTACCAAACATTTCTATTTTCTTTTTCCCAAGCCCGTTGATTGCTTTTAACTCCTGAGTGGTAGCAGGTAGTCTGGCACTCAACTCCCTCATAGTTTTCAATGGTAAAACCATATAAACGTCCCAATCCAGTTCTTCGGCATTGGCATCACGCCAGGCTTTAAGACGCTTGTAAAAATCGGGGTGGATAATATCGGTACTAACCGGTTCAGATGATTTTCTCCGGGCAGGTTTTATGGCTTTATCATCAAGAGAAGCTTTGGCTTTTGCCTCCAAATAATCTTTCACAATAAAACCTCTTTGGCAAGCCTGTAAACAGGATGATTTGAATAATGCCTCCCCTAACAATTTATTAACCGCATCTTTCACAGATTTACGTACTGCTTTATTGTCTGTTTCTATCGTAATATTCCCTATCTTATCTGCGACCAATTCTTTAATTTTTTCTGAAAAATAAACGCTTGCCTTTTGTATCCGGTCCTGCAAAGTGGCATCTTTCTCCACATCAATCTCTTTTGAAAGCAAATACAAGAGCTGGTTGCGGAATTTTACCGAAACATCAGCTATCTTTTCTCTAACATTATTATTCATTTTAATAAAATGTTCCCGGATACCCGTTGGTAAGCTGCTTGAATTCTCATTCACCAATTTAACACTATAGTAAATATTTTTTTGTAAAGTGTTAAAATCAAAAAGTCCGGCTAACAATTGTTGCTGATAAACTTTTCTTGATGTTTCAAGTTCTATCCTGTCAGGTTGGTTTTCTTCATAATGCTTCGTGAAACTTTCAACTGTCCTGTCGTGTTTTACGCTATGTTTTTGAATTGGGGTACTCAATACGAGACCTTCCAGCGATTGAAGACGGCTAAGTGCCACATACACCTGTCCGTGGGCAAAGGCTGCCTGTGCATCAATAATGGCTTTCTCAAAAGTTAATCCCTGGCTTTTATGGATAGTGATTGCCCATGCCAGCTTCAGCGGATATTGTATAAAAGTACCTTCAACGGTTTCTTTAATTTCTTTGGTTTCATTATCAAGTGCATACTTCATTTTTTGCCATTCCACAGGTACAACGTTTATGGGTTCCTCATCACCCTCACATTTCACCTTCACAACATCTTTATTTATTTTGATGATAGTTCCTATTTTACCATTATAAAACAGCTTAGCCGGATCAGGATCATTTTTTACAAACATTACCTGCGCCCCTGCTTTTAGCTTTAATTCAAAATCGGTGGGATATGAGTATTCCGGAAAATTACCGGTAATTTCTGCTTTGAAAGTATGTGTTTTCCCGGATAACCGGCTCAACTTCGAATCATTAATTTGTTTTGCTTTGGCATTGTGAGTGGTAAGGATAATATAACCTGCATTATCATGGTTAAAATCAGGTTTATATCTTGCATTGAGTTCATCAATAACATCCCTGTCTATTTGGTTGTCACGGATTTTATTAAGCAGTTTAATAAAATGTTCGTCTTTTTGCCGGTAAACATATTGCAGTTCTATGCTGACGTATTGGGTTTGCAGCAATGCCTTGCTACTGAAGAAAAAAGGCGTATCATAATATTGCCGGAGCGGGTGCCACTCATCCTCTTTCACTACCGGGGCAAGTTGCTGCAGGTCGCCAATCATTAGCAGTTGAACGCCGCCAAAGGGAAGATTTCTGTTTCTGAACCTGCGTAAGGTGTTGTCAATACCGTCCAGCAAATCGGCTCTTACCATACTGATCTCATCAATTATCAGCAAATCCATACTTTTGATGATATTTATTTTCTCTTTGCTGAACCGTTTAACTTTAGCTTGCCTTTCCTGATTCTTATATTCAGACGTTTTATGATCCGGCAGTTGGGGTCCGAAAGAAAGCTGAAAAAAGGAATGAATAGTTACACCTGAAGCATTGATAGCCGCCACACCAGTTGGTGCCACAACAACCATACGTTTGGGTGAATGTTTTTTCAGGTTATGCAAAAAGGTGGTTTTTCCGGTACCTGCTTTTCCGGTCAGGAAAATATTTTTACCGGTAAACTGCACGAAATCGTAAGCTAATTGTAGTTGCGGGTTATTATTAATATCCATTCAATTTAATTTATACCACAAAGGTATAATAAAATCAAAAGCCCTAATTTCCGTTCAAATCAAATATATTAAGATATGTAATATTATTATATCTTTGCACACAATAAATAAAATAAACAGGAGGAACAATTATGCAAAATAAAAATACAAAAATTTCGGGCAAACTAAAAAAAATTATCAGCGGTTTGGCAATAGCCTCGCTGTTTTGTGTTGTTACTGTAAATGCACAGCAAATAATTAATGGTAATTTTGAAACCGGCGATTTTACAGGCTGGACAGTTACGGGGCCTCATACAACTGATGTTGTACAGAACCAGGGAAGTTGGTGTGGGTGTATTAATATAAATTCCGGCAGTGCTTCAGGATCGGGAAGTGCAGGGCCTCCAACCGACCAATGGCAAATGGTAGGACAATCTGTATTTATTCCGGATGTGGCAGATTCTCTGAATTTCTATATGGCAGTAACCGGTTTAAGCTGGCACAATGGCGGATTTGTTTGGATAATGGATGCCGATTCTGTCGGTACTTATACTCGGCTTTTTTATACAGGCGGTGGCGGTGGAACCGCGCAATCGTATCCCTGGGAATTTCACCAGGTAAATATTGAAGCATGGGCAGGCAGACAGGTTACTTTTTATTTTTCAGGACATAACTCAAACGGATATAGCGACCATCAATGCCTTATTATTTTTGATAATATAAGTGTGTCTCCCTTAGTTCCTGATACCATTCCACCAACGGTAACAGTAGATATACCGAATGGCGGTGAAGACTGGACAGTGGGGCAAACAAAGCTTATTGAGTGGACTACCGAAGACGATATGGGCATTCACTCCGATAGTGTGTTCTATTCCATTGATAACGGTTCTAACTGGATATTTATCGCTACTCATAACGGAAACCCTCAAAATTGCGAATGGATAATACCAAATACTCCTTCAGCACAATGCCTTGTGAAAGTTATAGTTTATGATGGAGGAGATAATTCCGATGTTGATGTTTCGGATATTGTATTTATAATTGCTACCGACGCATCTTCACCCACAGTTGAAGTTACTGAGCCAAACGGCGGTGAAGAATGGGGTACATTCGAATGGCATACTATTACCTGGACTGCCGATGATAACGTAGGTGTAATAGGTGATAGTATTTTTTATTCCATAAATAATGGAGGTGGATGGACTTTAATAGCAAGCCATACCGGAAATCCGCAAACTTATTCGTGGCAGCTTCCGAATATACCATCAGATGAATGTCTTATAAAAGTGAAAGTATTTGATGCCGGCAATAATAGCACCGAAGACATTTCAGACGAAACATTCATAATTACTTATGCAGACCCTCCACTACTTACCTATGCATCCGTAATCAAGCAATCAACCTATAATAATCCAGACTGGCAGGCAGTTGCCGATGCACTCCTTGAACGATATGGTGGTCAGCTATTTATTTGGGAAAATTCATTGAATGAGATTCAGGATGATGTTGCAGATTTCCATCCTACCCATATCGGATTTATTTGTGAAATTCCAACAACATCACCAAGTTTTGTTCAAAACAGTGTATGGCCATTTACAAGGGCGCTTGATGATGATGATTACTGCGATGCTGCCTGGGGTATCATTACAGGCTATAATGCCCAGGATGCCCTGAATCTCGTGTCAGGTCCTACAGGTTTTGAAGTAAAGACTAATCTTGGAGGAACTACTTCCTGTAATGTAAATTATTTTACTCAGGGAATTTCTACCAGTGAAGCCACTTATAATCAATATTTCGTAAAATATCCTGATTCTCTTCAAACTGTTGAATATAACGACGGACCAACTGACAGAACCGAATGGCTTGTTACAATGATTAATGATGGTATTGATATTTTTGATTATGACCCCGTTGATATTTTTTATACAAGCGGGCATGGCGGTCCTAATGTGTGGCAAATGCATTATCCGTCATCAGGAAATGAAGGCTACTTCCGTTCAAGCAACGGACAAGTATATGGCGACCCGCATACCGGTCCTGATATTAATATAAATTCTACTAATCCGAAAATTTATTTCGGACTGGGCAATTGTCAAATCGGCCAGATAAATAACAGCGGTTGTATGGCTCCGTCATGGATTCATACCGGTGGGGCATACCAATATACAGGTTATGTAATTAACGAAGGATCTGCCTCATACCAGCATGGTTCAACAAAAGCATATTTTTATAGAGTAGCAAGAAATAATACCTGGGCAGAAGCATATTTATTAGGAAATATCGCTTTTAAATTTGATTTGATAAACGGAACACCGGGTGTATCAAGCCCTCCGGACTTCAACGGTTCTGCTCTTTACGGGGACCCTGGTATGGATATAAAAATGTGTAATGAAGGTGTTTTCATGCAACCTCTTTTCACTAATGAACTTATTATTGATGAGGGAATTGAAAAAGATACCGTAACATACAGAATTACAATGAACAGAGAAGGTAATCCGGGATATACCAGCAAATGGGGCGAACGCCACCCCACTATTCTTTTACCATTCAGAGCCGAAGATGTTAATATTATCTATACTGATGCAATTGCTGTTGTTGTTGAAGATAATTTTGCTTTGATGTATATTTGGTATCAGAATCAACCTTCATTAGCTCAGGGCGAAACAAGAGAAGTTATATTTACTTGTAATCATATTGCTACCGGGATTAACGAACCAGCAGAAACGAAAAATGAAATTGCTGATATTATTCTTTACCAGAATTATCCCAATCCTTGCAGTAATAATACTACGATTGGATTTTTTATTCCTGACAATACTTTTGTTTCATTAAAAGTATATGACAACATTGGTAAAGAAGTCGCAACTCTGATAAACGGGATTCGTCCTGCCGGAAAAAACAAGGTAAACTGGGAAGCAGGCGATCTGCCGAACGGAATGTATTATTATCGCCTTCAAACTGATAATATTGCAAAGGTTCGCAAGGCAATTCTTATGAAATAATATTAAAAAAGGTTGAGGCTAAGGTGCTTTCGTGGCGAAAAACCTTAGCCTCAGCCTAAAACATAATAAATCAAATAAACAAAAATATAATATAATGAAAAAGACAAATCATTACTTGCAAGCTGTAATCTTTTATATTGCAGTATCTTGTTTACTTATTTCAACAAATGTTAAAGCACAATGGGTAATAATTGACTCTGTTTCTTTTACAGAGCTAATTCCTGTTGGAGAAAAATGTTACGTTTCGGTTCAATCCGGAACCAACTTCCTGGAATTAAGCCTTCCGCCCAATAATCTAACTCCCGATGCTGAAGCAGCAATAGATATTGCTCCAAACTGGCTTAAAATGGATTTAAGAGATAATTTCCGAAGACTTGATATAGCAGATCAAAATTTATATGCAGGAATAATTATTGATGCCGTAGATCCTTATATTGATGAAATCTGCTTTGAAGCGGCTCATTTTGCTCCGCAAGAACTTGCCGGTAATATGGCTTTACAAATATTAATCGAGAATGTGGAGTCCTTATATGAAATTGCCGTCTATTTCGATTTTGTCGAGATAGTTGATTACGCCGGCGATGATTATTACTCCACAACTGTTTACAAGGTTTTGGAACAGGGCAATATTGAGGAAATAGAGCTGCCTCGTGATATTTATTACTGGTATATAGTACATCCTAAATTACATAAGGAGACACCAAATTATATTGATCCTAATACTGGAAATCCGGCAGACCCGCCAACAGGTGTTTTCTGGCGTGATTTCCTTATGAATCATAATGATCCTGGGTATCCCTTGCTGCGTGATTACTTAGACACCTGTGATGTATTTTGGAAATGTGAACAAAATACAGTTGATAACGGAGCAGTCGGAGCTGTTACTCAATGGATTAAAGATGTTATGACATTCCAGTCGAATCCTCACCACAACCAGCCTGTTCGTATCTATCATCAACATCTCGGAACCTGTAGTGTTCATTCATATCTTACCTCGGCGGCAGCACGTGCATCTCTTATTCCAACGGCTGTTGACGCTATGTATAGCGATAATCATAAGATCAATGAATTCTGGGAAAGACGATGGATTACATGGGAGCCTGTAAATACATTTATTGACTACCCGGAAGGTTATGAGAACTGGGGCTGGGATGTGGCATCTAACTTCAACTGGCGCGGCGATAGCTTTATCTGGGATGCAACAGAAAGATATACCGAAGTATGCACCCTTAATGTTAATGTAACTGATAATTATGGAGCGCCTGTTGACGGTGCAAGAATTAAAATAAGGAGTAATCCTTGTGTAGCTTGGGGTTGTACTGCCGGCTGGACCGACTATAACGGTCACAAACAATTTTATCTTGGCGATAACCGCACCTACACAGCGCAGGTTACAAGCAGTATTGGAAATTATCCGGCAACCGGTATGGAAACTATTATTACAAATAGCGGCATCGGCATCTTTTATAACTGGAATGTAATATTGCCGGGAACACTTCCTGCTATCGATGTATCTCCTGATACTATGCCTCCCAACCCTGATGATAATTACAGAATTGTTTTAGAATATGACCTGCCAAGAGAAATTTTGTATGGTGATAACATTGATGATTATAATACTTTCTCCCAACCTGCCGACAACGGTCATATTGATTTCTTTATCTGTGATGAAGAGAATTTTAATAATTATACAACAACTCAGAGCTTTCAGGCATTTGAGATATTTCAGGGCAGTTCAGGCAATACTATTGATTTTGTTTTGCCATGTGCAGATTCATGGTATGCCGTATTTTCCAATGAAGATAACTTAGTGCTGACACAAGAATTACATGTTACGGCTTACCTTTATGAAAATACGGGAACTGCAATTCCTGAACAAGATGAAGTATCCTCTAAAATTATTCTTTATCCCAATTATCCTAATCCATTTTCTCAGTCAACAGAAATTGGTTATCAGTTACCGGTTTCGGGCAAAGTACTTTTAAAGGTTTATAGTATGCAAGGGCAGGAAGTACGGACATTGGTGAATGAAAAACAACCGGTTGGCAAACATTCGGTGGTATGGGATGGGTTGACTGACAGAGGTGAACCTGTTGATTCAGGAATTTATTTCTATAGTATTCAAACCGGTGATTTCACTGAAACAAAAAAGTGCATCCTGTTGAAATAGTTAAAAAGAGAATAAAATTAAAAAATTAAAAAAAAAATGAAAAAGTCTTTATTATGTTTTATCACAGCACTTTTTATTAGTGCAAGTTTATTTGCAGACTGGGATATTGGTGAGCTTCTTCTCGCTTTCGATGGGGCTGAGCATGATGAATTTGGCAAATCAGTTTCCATATCCGGTAATTATGCTGTAATTGGTGCTTTGTGTAATGACGAAAATGGCTCAAATTCAGGTTCTGCTTATATCTTTTATTATGATGGCACCAATTGGTATCAGCAGGCAAAATTAATTGCTTCCGATGGAGCAGATCTTGATATTTTCGGCAAATCAGTTTCTATATCCGGTGATTATGTTGTAATTGGTGCTACAGGTAATGATGACAACGGCTCTTGTTCCGGTTCTGCTTACATCTTTAGTAGAAGTGACACCTTATGGACAGAGCAGGCTAAATTAACTGCTTCTGATGCGGCAACTGAAAATAATTTCGGTTATTCAGTTTCCATATCCGGTGACTATGCTGTGATTGGTGCTATCGGTAATGATGAAAATGGTACTCATGCCGGGGCTGCATATATTTTTCATAGAAGCGGCACTATTTGGTCTCAACAAGCAAAATTACTTGCTTCCGATGGGATTGCCCATGATATTTTCGGTAAGTCGGTTGCCATATTCGGTGATTACGCTATAATTGGTGCCGGTAGTGTTGATGACAACGGTTTTTGTTATATATTTAAAAGAAGTGGAACCAGTTGGTATCAGCAGGCAAAATTAGTTGCTTCCGATGGAGCATCTCATGATCTTTTCGGTTATTCGGTTTCCATATTCGATGATTATGCTGTGATTGGCGCTTGTGGTGATGATGACAATGGTTCTTGTTCCGGTTCTGCTTATATCTTTAGTAAAAGTGACACCATTTGGACAGAGCAGGCTAAATTAACTGCTTCCGATGGAACAGCCGATAATTATTTCGGTTATTCAGTTTCCATATTCGACGATTATGCTGCGATTGGCGCTTATAGCGATGATGACAATGGTATTAGCTCCGGTTCTGCTTATATTTTTAATAGAAGTGACACCACCTGGTATCAGCAAACAAAATTACTTGCTTCCGATGGGGCAGCTTTTGACAAATTCGGCAGATCGGTTTCTATATCAGGTAATGTTGTAATAATTGGTGCTGATGGTAATAGTGATAATGGTATTAGCTCCGGTTCTGCTTATGTTTTCCAAAACGATGACCTTCCTTCTGTTATCGCAGATTTTGAAGCAAATCCTTTGGAAACAAAACTTATCGGTAACTTCCCAAATCCATTCAATACAACCACAACGATTTCTTTTTATCTCACCGCAGAGGACGCTGAGATTGTGATTTATAATATCAAAGGGCAGAAAGTGAAAGTTTTAGACTGTCCCGATTATATCGGGAATAATGAACAAGCGGCAGAGTCGCTTTCACAATATTCAGTTGTTTGGGATGGAACTGATGAAAATTATCAACCTGTCTCATCCGGAGTTTATTTCTATCGATTGAAAGTGGGAAATAATTTATCCGGCACTAAAAAAATGCTACTTTTGAAGTAGTGATAAAAAGAGTTCAAAATGTATAAATTCACTTTTTAACAAAATCAACTATACATCAAACGGGGTAAATCCATCCATATGGATTTGCTTCGCTTCATACGGACAAGTTTTGTACATTTTGATTTGTTTCTTTTTCCCGAAACCCGATAACTATCGGGTTCGGGATTGTCCCGTTAGGGACTTAATATTTCTAAAAAAAATAATCACAATAGAGCACAAGTCCCGTTAAGGATGGTCTTTCTTTATTAAAAATCCTGAATTGAGCTGTTTGGGATTTATAATCCCGAACTTAATATTGCAAGCATTTGTAATCCTTATTTATTATAAAGAAAAAGGGATAACACCTGTCTGCCGACAAGGCAGGAATTCCCGGTTATCAACTTTCGGATTACACCTGCCTGACGGCAAAGGCAGGAATCTGAAAGAGCAGAAGGAAAAAGTATGATTCTGCTTCAATATCTTTTGAACATCTGATAGACAAAGAGGTTGTTAGCCAAAAGACCTTCCAGAGTCGGAATCCCGATAATTATCGGGATGGAAGAGTCTGATGCCAGGAATCAGGATGATAACAGGTTGGCAGTTTGTAACAGGCATTGATGATTTGCCGACTGAGGACTGCCAACGACTGAAAGGAGTCCGTACGACCGAAGGAAGTCCGTATGGATGGACTGAAAACTCCCAACTACCACTACAACTCTCTGTTTATCTTCTCCTGCCACTCTAATGCCTTCTTAATATACGGATGCCCGGCAGGCAGGGCTTTTTTGTAAATCTTAACTGCTTTATCTATAAAATACTTTGCCTGTTTGTAATTTTTTAAATCATAACAAGTTGCAGCAATATTTAAATAAGAAGTAGCAAGGGAAGGATGGTCCGGCTCTAATACCTTTTTTAAAATAGTATTAGCTTTTAGGTTATATTCAAGCGCTTTTTCGTAATTGCTGAGATTTCTGTAAGTAATTGCAATGTTATTATAAGATTGAGCAATATCAGGATGGCCCGGCTCTAATACCTTTTCACGAATGGTTATGGCTTTTTGATGATATTCCAGCGCTTTTTCGTAATTGCCCAGATCACTGTAAGTAGATGCAATGTTGTTGTAAGAAGTTGCGATGTTTGGATGGTCCGGCTTTAATACCTTTTCCCAGATATCATTAGCTTTTAGGTTATATTCCAACGCTTTTTTGTAATTTCCGAGATGATGAAAAGTATTTGCAATGTTGTTGTAAGAAGTTGCGATGTTTGGATGGTCCGGCTCTAATACCTCTTCGCGAATAGTTATGGCATTTTGAAAATATTCCAGCGCTTTTTCGTAATTACCGAGATCGATGTATGTAATTGCAATGTTGTTATAAGAAGTTGCTAGCAAAGGATGGTTAGGCTCCAATACCTTTTCACAAATAGCTATAGCTTTTCGGTTATATTCCAGCGCATTTTTGTAATTGCCGAGATAACTGTAAGTAAGTGCAATGTTGTTGTAAGCAGTAGCAAGGTATTCAAGGTCATTGCTTAGTTTAAACAGATGAATATCTTTATTAAAATATTCAAGGGCTAAGTTGTATTGAGCCAATTCATAATATGATTGGCCTATTATATTATTTATTTCCTTATCAGAAATTTGCAGGATTTCATTGATGTACAGAAATTTAACAAGCGCATTTCTATATTCTCTTTGATTGTATTCTGATAAGCCTGCAATCCAATAAATAATAAAATCAGTATTGCCCTGTAGTTTCCCTTCACTGATTTCCTTAAATCCTGCCGGCTTAAATTCATTACTCAACATATTGCTTTGAACATTTCCTAAGTCCCATATTGAGTCCGTAATATAATTGAAACAAACCTCATCTCCTTCGGCATTACAGTGGATTGTCGCATAACTGCCATATATAATCTGGTCGGCATTATGAAATTTCATCAAATATTGAGCGCTGTCTTCGTTAAAATTATCCGTTATACCATAGTCTAAGTAATTCAAGTTTAAATTTAGGGAGTCTTTCTTATTCAAGTCTGAAAGCCTGTCTTTTATTACTTTGCCTATGTCAAATCCTCCCTCCTCACAAATTTTATTAAAAGGGACAATTAATATCTTGAAATGCGTATCGTCTTTTTCAAATATCCTCTCAGATGTAAATTTCTTAACGAAAAAATCCTTAATATTATTTCCCCAAATTAAAAGGGTTCCAATACTGATGACAATAGCAAAATATGCTGCGATAACAAATATTTTTGTAGGTGAAACCCACCTTTTACTCCAAAGTTTCATACAAATAAAATTGATAAAAAAATTGGTAATACAAAGTAAAGGATTTATTTAACAGGATTTAAATATTTCAGAATAAAGCCGGGGAAATAGTTTACTATCGGGAAATTGTAACACCCTTCAGCGTAGTTGGGAGACTATGCCGTGTACCCCTGCAACAAGAAGGATACAAATTGCATATCCATTTTCAATTTCGTCAGAGACTGTTATAATAACTGATAAGTTCTTTCAAATCTTCCTCCTGGGTGATCTTCAATTTATTTTCTTTAATATAAGTCATATAATCTGCATCTTTATCCGATAATATTTCGATAATATCTTTTTTGGTTTGAGGCAATTCTGTCAAAGGAGCATCCCCCTTCCGGATATAGTATTTCTCCTCTAAAAAGTATTTTTCTGTTTGTTCGGTATCAGTATCATCACCAATATAACGATAGGCAATCCTTCTGAATAACAATAGCATGCAATCTCCTTCAATCAATACTTCCATATAACCGTTTACCGGCTTATTATCATATTGGAAGTTTGAGAAAATAAATTTCGTGTTATCAATATCTAACGATTCGATTTCTTCAGGCCTGGCAAAAGCCAGTGTATCTCCTTTATAAATAAACTGCATCTGTTGGGAGTAAATATTGTACCTTAAAAGTCTGTCGCTTATAACTGTTTTATCCTTAAGGATTACAACTCCCGGTTTCCATTCTTCATATAAAAATATGCCGCTCTCCTTGCCCAGTTCAGGGTTTAAAACAAAATAACCCGAACCCGATGTGCTTCCTGATTCGGATGTTGTTGTTATAACAGCAGATGTTGATTGAGTATTTGTTTGTTTGGTTTTGGCTTGTGTGTCATAATTTTTATCAACACCCTGTGCATTTAACTGAATAATAAACGGAAATACAATTAGTCCAATAATAAAATATCCAGGTGTTTTCATAATGCTAAGATTTTAAAATTAATATTTGGCGTAAGATAACAAAATACTAACAAAAAGTCAAGTAAATCGGCTTATTAATTTTACTAATCGTTATTTATTAATTATGAAAGATTATTTTTGCATAGCTCAAAAATCTTACAACAATGAATGTCATACGATACATTTTTACTACTATCTTATTATTAATCGCTTTAACCGGGGTTTATCCGCAGCAAGTACAGGTCGGATTTCTGACTTCTGAATATCCTGAGGCAAACGATCCTGAAGTTGAAGCAGCTTTTGATTTTTTACAAAGTAACAACAAGTTTAACGCAGAAAAGCTGTATTTTTCAGATGTTACCGAACCCGAAAAATTAGAGCGGTTTGATGTTATATGGTATCATTTTGCTGATACTTCAGAAACAGATTATCCGGAACTTCTTACAGACATCCTTTATAAATACGTCGGGAATGGAGGGAATCTTTTATTAACCCTTGAAGCATTTAGTTTCATCAACCATTTAGGTATTGAACCAAATCCTCCTGAAACAAGGCATAAAAAATGTAAAGACACAGGATACGGGCGTATGCTCGGATTACATGCTTTCAGAAGTCATCCCGTTTTTGAAGGATTAAACGGAGGAGCTTATATTTTCAAACCCATCAAGGATACTACTGTTAGAATAACCGGTTATTTTGAAGATAACATTCCCCAAAACGGAGCTGTAGTTGCCGTTGACTGGGATTATATTTTTATCAGGGAAAATAAAAAGCTGATTATCGAATACAATGTTAACCGGGGGAAAGTGCTCGCTGTCGGGGCTTATACATGTTTCAGCCAGCCTAATCTTAACAGGCAACACCTCGAATTATTCATCACAAACGCAATTGATTATTTGGTTTCTGAAAAAGCAGACCTTCCTGTTTATTACTGGACATATTATGAGCATACCGTTATTCCTTATGAATCGGAATATCCTGAATTTCTTGAAAGAGAACCCAAACCCTGGGTTATGTATGAAGATAATATGCTTTTATCGAAGGGAAAAGCAACCGAAAATTACTGGGACGTGGCAGGACAAAGGATGCTTATTATGGGAAAAGAAAACGGCGGGATTGATGAAGTCTGGGCGCATCCGTTTATGGCATTCAGGGATTATGAAGCAGGTATTAAATTCGAAAACATTGATTCTGTTATCTGGCTGAATAATATGTTTCCGAAAATCGAAGTCAGACCGGAATCATTTACACGGATATACAATTTCGAAAACAGTGTTATCAAAGAAATAATTTCAGCTTCAATCATTGAGCCTGTCGGAGTAATACATTATGAATACAAAGGGGAAAAGCCTTCTGAAATGTTTATTAAATTCAAAAGTAATTTAAGGATCATGTGGCCTTATTCGGAAAAAGCATTTAAAACATTACGATATTCTTTTAATATTGCATTAAACGGGATGCTAATAACCGATGAAAGCCGGGATTTTTCCTGTTTTATCGGCGCTAACAAAGAACCGGAATATCAGGTTGTCGGACAGTATGATGATTTCCCGATTACCTGGTATGAAGGCACAAACGGAAAAAAATTTACTGATGTCAATGTAATAGCTTCAGACGATTTTCAGGCAGCCGGTCTCTTCCGGTTCAAACTTGAACAAGACGAACAGTTCGACATTGTTATATCGGCAAGCAATGTTAATCCAGAAGAAACTATAAATAATTATATTAAAGCTATTTCAAACCCACAGAATATCTGTAACAATACAAAAAATTACTACCAGGAGTTCCTGTCGGGTTCCTTGGAAATAATTACTCCTGACAGCACATTTAATGAAGGATACAAATGGGCGCTTATAGCAACCGACCGCTTTTTTGTTAATACACCCGGATTAGGCAAATCGCTGGTAGCCGGTTATTCAACCACCAATTCAGGCTGGAGCGGGGGACATAAAATTTGTGGCAGACCCGGATATGCCTGGTATTTTGGCAGGGATGGACAATGGAGTGGCTTTGCTTTATTAGATTACGGAGATTTTGAAAAAGTAAGGGCTATTCTCGAAATGTATCAAAAACTTCAGGATTTGAATGGAAAAATATATCACGAAGTAAGCACATCAGGATTTGTACATTACGATGCTTCTGACGCAACACCTCTTTACTTAGTCCTGGCAGGAAAATACCTGCGCCATTCCGGTGATATAAATTTTATCAGAGAAAGCCGGACAAACATTAAAAAAGCCATTGACTTTTGTTTTTCAACTGATACAGATGGAGACCATCTGATAGAAAACACCAACGTTGGTCATGGATGGGTGGAAGGCGGAAGTTTATTCGGTTCTCATTCCTCGCTTTACCTTACATCATGCTGGGCGGCTGCACTCGATGAAGCTGCTTACATGGCAAATGCACTGGATTTAACGGATGAAATGAAACTCTATCAGAAAGAAGCAGAAATAGTTAAAGAAATTATTAATAATGATTTCTGGAATGAAGAAAAACAGTTTTTTTATCATGGTAAATTTATTGATGAAACATACCATGCAGAACCTACGATAATGCCTGCTATTCCGCTTTATTTCGGTCAGATAGAAAAGGACAAAGCTGTGCCTGTTATTACTGAGTTTGCAAAAAACGGATTTACTTCCGACTGGGGTTGCAGAATCATAAAAGAAGAAAGTTCCCTTTTTAATCCCAAAGGGTATCATACAGGAAGTGTATGGCCGTTGTACACCGGGTGGGCAGCGTTAGCTGAATACAATAACGGAAATTATGTCCAGGGATTTTCTCATATTATGAACAACCTGCTAATATATCAAAACTGGGGACTTGGCTTTGTTGAAGAGGTTATGAATGGTGAGGTTTATGAACCTTCCGGTGTTTGCAGGCACCAGTGCTGGTCGGAAACTATGGTTTTGCAGCCTGCTATTGAAGGCATGTTAGGGCTTAACCCCGATGCTTTAAACCATACACTTTGCTTATCACCAAAGTTTCCGGCAAACTGGGATTCCGTCCAGGTAAAAAACATCCGAATAGGTGATCATTTTATTAATTTCAAGAAAAAAAGAAAAAATAACATTGTTACTTATCGCTTTACTCACAAAGGTCCCTCATCTTTAAAATTAATATTTGATCCGGTTTTCCCTGAGGGAACAATTATCAAACAATTAACAGCAACAGGAAATCTTGAACCTAAAAACCTGAACACTGAAGAACCGGCAATAATTAACATTGATGAAGAAATAACTCTTGAATATTCGATTGAAAAAGGAATTAAAGTTTTACCAGTTATAAACAGACCCAATCCCGGGGATAAGTCCAAAGGTTTACGAATAATCGGTGACGGATTGGAAAACAACATATATTTTGTTTCTTTGGAAGCTCAAAGCGGAGCAACGGAAACATTTGAAATATATGTAAACGACTGGAAAATTAATAAAATTGAAAACGGTAAAATTTTAAGTCAGGAAGGTGATATTTGCAAAATACAGGTTAAATTTGACGAATCTGATTCTAAATATAACAAACAAGAGATAAGGATACACTTAGAATAATTTACGAATGAGAAGTAAAAAAACCATAATAGGCGCTATTGCAGTAAGTTTAGCTTCAATAATGTGGGGATTTGACGGAGTGGTTCTTACACCGCGTCTTTACAATCTTAACGTTGTTTATGTGGTTTTTGTCCTGCACCTGATCCCATTCCTGATAATGAATATTTTTCTTCATAAAGAGTACAGGCATTTAAAATCGTTCACATCTCAGGATTATCTCATATTTTTCCTTGTAGCGCTTCTCGGCGGAGCCATTGGAACACTTGCCATCGTAAAAGCATTGTTCCTTATAGATTTCAGGCATCTTACCGTAGTTGTCCTGTTGCAAAAACTTCAGCCAGTGTTTGCCATAGCCCTGGCGGTTATTCTTTTAAAAGAAAAATTAAAAAATAAGTTTATACTTTGGGCATCAGTTGCCGTTGTTGCCAGCTATTTTCTTGTTTTCGGATTCAACCTGCCCGATTTTAATACAGGAGCCAACACCATATATGCAGCTTTATACTCCTTGTTAGCTGCTTTTTCCTTTGGCTGTTCCACAGTGTTCAGTAAAAAAATCTTATTAAAATATTCTTTTCACACAGGAACTTTTTACAGGTATGGCTTTACTACACTTATCATGCTGATTTTCGTCTCTTTCGCAGGAAAATTCAATCAGTTTTCAGTTACAACCGGCGAAAACTGGATGTTTTTTCTTATCATTGCATTTACAACCGGCTCAGGCGCTATATTCCTATACTATTATGGTTTGGTGCGGATAAGGGCGATTATCGCTACAATTTGTGAACTTTTCTTCCCTATCTCAGCCATATTTTTCGATTACATTGTAAACGGAAAAATTCTTTCTCCGGTGCAATGGGCAGCAGCAGTAATAATGATATTTTCTATCATAAAATTAAATGAACAAAATTCTAAATAATGCCTGTCCATAAAGTCATAAAAAATCAACGCCAAAAGTTTGTTTTTTTATGTTTCATTGACTTTGTTTAAAATTTGCATTAGTTTTGTAAAAAACAAAACAGACCACCTCAATGGAAAGATTGATTGTGTAATTTTATTATAAATTGATAAATATTATTGATTTCTCAAAACTTATGAATTGAACAAATATTTTTTTTAACTTAAAATTATTAGTCATGAAAACAAAAATATTACTTACAGTTTTACTTTTATTATTTTTTTGTATCAGTTGCAAGAAAGACAAAGATGATAATACTACAAACGGATCAACCAGAGTTTTAGGCCAGGTTGGCAATGAATGGAAAGCTAATTTCCCTGATGGCCAATCAAAAATATCCGCTAAAGTAGTTTCCAATAACAATGGTATAATAAATATGGAAGTAAACATTGATGGGCAATTGCTCATTTTTAAAAGTCAAATTGAGGTTACAATTAAAGGGCGGTTATCCGATAATTCCATTAGTGATTTCTTCTATAGCGAAGGGGATGAGTCAAAACCTTTTACCCTAGTAGAATTTGATGCCGAAGTTGGCGATATATATTTGTTTGACCTTGGTAAAACGCAAATAGAAAGAGAAGTTATCGAAAGGAAGAGTTATCATATTACGGCATTAGATAAGGAAGTTGAAACAATCGGGGTAGCCGAATATATCCCAGAGGGGGTTTTCCCAGAGTTGTTTGGTTATAATTTTCAAATTGTCTATTGGTATATCAGTCCCATTTATGGACTTGTTTGCGTTGAACTTTTAACTGATGAAGGTGAATTAATAGTGATTGAGTTTACTTCCATAGATCTCTGAGTAAAACCTGGTTTTTCAGAAAGGCTTTTTTTAGAAGTTTTTTTAGTAGATATTCTTTAGTTATATGAAAATAAATAAAATGAAAAAAGAACTACTCCTTTCAATTTTTCTAATACAAATAATTGATATGCAAAGGATAGATAAAATATTTATATTTGTATCAAACAAAATTCAACACTTATGAAAAAATTTTTACTTTTAATTTTAGCAGCGGGCATGTTTTATTTTTCTAATGCCCAGTATAAGTTAGTTAATGTTCCTGATCACTTAAAAAACATAAAAGTTAAAGTTCAGGAACCTTCACCCTCCCCCACCGGCAACGGATCAACAGTTACAATTATCGGGCAAAAGCTTGATGAAGTCATTATGGGGGAAACCATTCATGATATTCAAACATACGGCTCACTTCAGAAAAGAATGCATGCTTACCAGGATGGTACAATAGGAGCAATATGGATGATGGCATTTGACATACCGGATTGGACCGACAGGGGAACAGGATACAATTATTATGACGGAAACAGTTGGGGACCTTATCCCACTGAGCGTCTTGAAACAGTGCGTACCGGATATCCCTGTTATGTTCCTTTTGGCGAAAATGGTGAAATCACAGTATCCCACTATCTTGCCGATCCATACTGGGGTTTGGCTTTCAATAAAAGAGAAGAAAAAGGGACAGGAGGCTGGGAAGAGTTTTATCTTGCCGGACCTGAAAATATGGGTATTGTCTGGCCTATATTAGTAACCAATGGTGCTGATAACACTAATATTCACATCCTTGCACGCACGTATGGTGATATTTACATGGGACAGGATGGTGCATTGCTGTATTACCGTTCGCTCGATGGTGGAAACACCTGGGATATTGAGCATTATTTTTTCGATGAACTCGGACCTGATTATTTTACAACTATCGATGCTGACGAATATTCGTGGGCACAACCTAAAGGCGAAACTATAGCATTTGCTGTCGGATTCAATCACCAAAACGGGTACGTGATGAAGTCGTATGATAACGGGGATTCATGGGAGCAAATCCTTGTTTACGAAAACCCCTTTACTCCTTATGCCGGAGGTGATACACCAACTTATGGCGGTGGTGACGGCTCACAGGCAATAGCACTGGACTCTGATGGCAATGCGCATGTTGCCTTCGGAAGAATGTGCCATGTTTACGATGGTGGTGCCTTATATCTTTACCCCTGGACAGAAGGGTTAATTTACTGGAATGAAACAATGGCACCTCTTGATACTACTATTATCAGCTCTTATACGCTGGATCACCTGATAGCAAACGGCAACCTGATCGGATGGACAATCCCGTCAGGTGGAGATTCAACAATTATAGATTTCGGCGTTTACTATTTTTCTCTTACATCATTCCCTCAACTTAATATCGACGATAATAACAGGATTTTTGCCTTATGGTCGGCTGTAGCGCCAGGCTATAACAACGGAGTGATGAATTACAGGCATATTTGCGGGAGGGCTTCAGTTGACGGAGGAGCAACATGGGAACAAATCAAAGATTTTAATACCGACCTGCTTTATATTTTCTCAGAATGTGTTTATCCTGCTATGTCAACTGCATTTACCGATGATCACGTTCATTTTATTTTCCAGACGGATAATGAGCCGGGGTTACATACTTGGACAGGAGGTCATGCACCTACTGATAACAGCATTGTTTATATGAAGCACCCGACAGGTACCTTTATCGGAACAGGCGAACAAATTGCCGTACCTTCCGTTGATTTTAGTTTATTGCAGAATTACCCTAATCCATTCCGGGATCAGACATTTATTGTTGCAACATTGGAAAAAGACAGTTATCTTTCAATGAAAATTCTGAATGTAATAGGCCAGGAAGTCAGGTACGTTGATTTTGGATTAGTTAATAAAGGTGAATTCAGGTTTGAGATCAGAAAGGAAAATCTGCCCGAAGGTATTTATTATTATACCGTGAGTAACGGACAACATGATATGACAAGGAAGATGATTATTTATTAAAGGAAAAAAAGTTGTGAAAAGAACTTTACTTTTTTTGATATTAGTAGGCATTGTTTCGTACTCCATTGCACAATACAAAGTCATTAAAGTTCCTGCACATCTGAGAAACAAAGCAGAAAAGGTACTGGAGAAAACACCTGATCCAACAGGCTCTGTTTCACAAGTAAACATTATCGGGCAGAAATATAACGAAGAGACTGTCGGGGAAACAATTTATGATCTGCAAACCTATAATGCATTGCAAAAGCGCATATACGCATACCCTGATGGCACCATTGGTTTAACCTGGATTATGGGGTTTGAAACCGGCACATGGTCTGACAGGGGAACGGGGTACAATTATTTTGACAGTCAGCAGTGGGATCAATACCCAACGACGAGATTAGAGAGCGAGAATACATTTGGGACAAATTATGCACCTTATGGCGAAAATGGTGAACTTGTAGTTTCCCATTTTTTTGATGATCCTCTGTGGAAGCTGATGCTCATTAAAAGAGAACAAAAAGGAGAGGGCAATTGGGAAGAATCTTATTTATCCGGCCCTGATGATGTAAGTATTGCCTGGCCCGCAGTTATTACCAATGGTCCTGATAACACCAATATTCATGTTCTTGTGGTAACAGTAGGTGGTGAATATATGGGACAAGCCTCAGCATTACTGTATTACCGTACATCAGACGGTGGACAAACATGGGATATTGAACACTGTTTTTTTGATGAACTCGGACCGGATTATTTCGACGGCATTCCTATTGACGGTTATTCCTGGGCTGCTCCCAAAGGCGATACAATAGCCTTTTCAGTTGGCTTTAAAACCCAGGATGGGTATATTATGAAATCTTTTGACAACGGCGATACCTGGCAAAAAATAATTGTATATGATAGTCCTTATTCACCATACCAGGGAGGACCGACTCCAACCTATGGTGCCGGTGATATAACACAATCAGTGGCTCTGGATTCTCAGGGAAAGGCACATCTCGTCTTTGGCAGAATGAAATACTATTATAACAATCTTGGAACTCTTTATTATTTCCCTGCAACCGAAGGTGTGATTTATTGGAATGAAGATATGGCGCCTCTCGACACTACAATTATCAGTTCTTATACGCTGGATTATCTTATTAATAATGGCAACCTGGTTGGATGGGTAACTCCGAATAACGGTGATTCTACTTTAATTGGCTGGGGGAACTATTATGTTTCCCTTACCTCCTATCCTCAAATTAATATTGATGAGCAAGACAGGATATTTGTATTATATTCAGGGGTTGCAGCAGGTTATGATAACGCGGAAAAAAATTACAGGCATATTTTTGGGAACTCATCTAATGATGGCGGGTTGACCTGGAACGGAATAAAGGATTTTAATACCGACATTAATTATCTCTATTCCGAATGTATGTATTCGGCTATGTCGCCGACTTTTATCAATAATAAAATCCATTTCTTTTTTGAATGTGATCCTTTTCCGGGTCTTCATGTCTGGACCAATGAACATATTGCGGTAAATAACAACATTGTTTATATGTCCACTGATATTTCATTTTTAACCGGAACAGAATATCCGGCTTTAACATTGCAGGATTTTACGGAAGTTTCACAAAACTATCCGAATCCTTTTAACGAAAAAACATATCTGATTGTAAAACTGCATAAAAAAAGCCATTTACACCTGCTTATTCTGAACACGATGGGACAGAATGTAAGAAATAAAGATTATGGACTGAAAGAATCAGGAAAATTTATAATTGAGATTAACAGAAATAATTTACCTGAAGGTTTATACTTTTATGTAATAAGCAGCGGTGAGGATAAAAATACAGGGAAAATGATTATTCAATATTAGTTTCACATTAAAATAATATTCATCGTGAAAAACTTATATTTACTTCTGATTTCATTGTTAATAATCAATCATCCGGATATTTATGCTCAAACCATCCCCTACCCTGTTGTTCCCGATTGGGAATCTGCAGCTAACGGACATATTGCAACAGGGCTGGGATTAGCTGATATTGATAATGACGGCTGGAAAGACCTGATAGTTGCTAACGGCAACGACATCCAGCGCCAGCACTTAGTGGTTTATTACAACAACGGCGATGGAACATTTCCATCTTCTCCCGACTGGCAATCGGACGACATTGATTATCACGGGCATCTTTCTGTTGGCGATATTAACCTTGATGGCTGGGTGGATGTTGCGGTTTCGGTTTATATCGGTCCTTCCGGTTTTGGTGATCCGGGAAAGGTTAAGGTTTATTATAATCAGGAAGGCGAATTAGAAGGAACACCCTCTTTTGAGTCTTATGAATTTTATACCTTTTCCTGTGCTCTCGGTGATGCTGACGGCGACGGAGACCTTGACCTCGCCACAACAGGCGGCGAACCTTACGGTTCACTATTCGACAAAGGAAAAATATTTATCAATCGTAATGGCACTTTCAGCGAAAATCCCGAATGGACAACAGATAATGACTTCGGCTCGCTGGATGTGGACTTTGGCGATATTGACGGAAACGGCTTCCTCGACGTAGTATTTTCGAGCGAAGAAACCCCGAATTACATTTTCCTGGCTGATGATAACGGTAATATTTCCACCTCCGCTGCCTGGCAATCTTCCGAACCTTCCAATTATATCAACTCATTAGATTTTGGTCTTGTTGGATCAGATAAAACTCCCGGCGTGGTTATGACAGGGAACAGTCAGCTTGGAGGCGACGGTAAAGTGAGGTTGTATGACTTTGGATCAGGTGTGCCTGCTACAAGTTCGGCAAGCTGGTCATCCAATCCGTTCGGTTATGGTTCGGGAATACTTTTGGCAGATGTTGACTTAGACGGCATCCTGGACCTGATATACGGAGGCTGGTGGCTGCCAATGAAAATTGCTTTGGGTGAAAATAACGGGTTTGAAATGAATCCTTCATATACATCCAATACAAGTTCAGTAGTTGAAACAATACAGATTGCCGACCTTGACAGGGACGGAATACAAACAGCAACTGAAACTTTCAACATCAACACAGACGGAATTTCAGTAATTTATCTGGAAAAACAATTAGTCGAAAACATTATTTCTGTCAGTTTAAACGGCATACCTGTCAGCAGGAGCTTTTATTGCTTTGTAATAAATAAAAACTGGATCTCATTTAAAGACAACCTGAAAACAGGTGATGTGATTGTGGTGGAATATGAGTACAGTGAGGATGGAGATATTGTTATAACCAACTGGGACAGCAATAAAGGAAATTACATTTTCTATAACGATCCGACGACATCGGTTGAGCCGGGATCTTTTATCAGTACAGAAGAATTCAGTATTTATATTGCTCCAAACCCGGTTTCAGATAAATTTACAGTAAATTATTTTTTACCTGAAAAAGCATTAATTGAAATTATACTAAGTGATTTATACGGCAGAAAGGCAGTAAAAACATTTCGTAAATGGGAACAAGAAGGCAAACATTCAGTTGAGATCAATACAGACAATCTAATTAGAGGTGTTTATAACCTTGAATTTAAAGCCGGTAAATTTACGGAAGTGGGGCGGATTGTTGTTAAATAAAATTTTAATGGTAAGTGTATGTACCGGGGCTTTAACTGTACGTTAGCCTTGCGTGGTTCTGGTATATAGGCAATGTTACCGGCTGGGCTTCTTTTTTTATAAGTTAATTAACCATTTACAAATTGCAGTTAATTGGTTATCATCGGTAAGGTTTGCTGCATTATTCATTGTTCCTGATTGAAGCTGTTTGAAAATTTCTATTGCTATACTATTTCTGTTGCTTCTTCATATAAGACTGGCAGTTTGTTCTGTCGGAGTCTGAATTTTGTTCCGTGATTATGGCCGGTACGTGCGTCAAAGTCCACTAAGATGTCGTTGTTTTCAATTGCTTGTACGAATTTATCAATAGTCAATTTTTTAAGCATTAAGATTTTATTATAATGGAAGTGCTCTTCACCATCAATTCGTTTTACGTCTGCTTTTACATAGAAGCAATTAGGTAGTTTTGTACCGGCTTTATGTAATAAATCATCAAAACCCCAATATGGCTGTGGGTCAAGTTCACCAAGTCCTATTTTTTTTTCGACTTTTTTTAACCACTCATCATGTCTATCAGCTACAGCGGATGCGTCAAATGAAATGAGTACTTTCTTTTGTGTTTGGTCAATTACTACTTTAAAGCCTCTATCACTTCTATTGTTTCCTCCAATTGTTTGTCTAAAACTCATTTCATTGTCAGGATATTTTAAACCGGCTTCTTGGTGCAACCATCCGTATTTAACAAGAAATATCTGAGGAACAAATTTTAATGCTCTTGGAGAAGGCTCCATGTGAAAAAGTGTTGTTAAGGAAGATGTATTTCCTCTTTGACACTTCAACTCCCATTCAGCTGCATTTGGAATAGGTAGGTTATTCTCTTCTATGCCAAGGAGGTCTTCAAGAGTATTCCCAACGCCACCAGCATTTCCAGGACGTGCATTTTTTATATGATAACTATTTCCTACTTTCAATTAGTTTTATTGACCGATTTAACTGTAACAATAAAATTGCCTGAATACCTTTCGGAGTGATATAAAAATGATTGTTGATTTTTATCAAAAACTCTAACTCAGAAGCATAATTTGAAAAGATATAGGTTGCTGTTTCTCTAGCCCTTTCTGTTTTCCAAGTAGTTGTTTTACCCACAGATTTTACAAAGTAATCCTCAATGGCATCTTTCGGTACAGGGTAAGTGTTTTTTGATAAAACAAAAACTGTTTCAATCAAAGAAAATATTGTGAAGGTAATGGATGAATAAAAAGGGTTTTCTTTTAAAAAATTCGCCAATAATTCCAGTTGCCCTTGACCTAACCTGTCATCAGTGTTTTCTCTTTGTTCATTGAATTGATTACCTAAATCGGTAAGAAAATATTCATTTCGGAATTTTGCTACAAGATTTAAAAGTCTTGCAACCGATATTCTATTACTTATGGTTTTGGTTGATTTTTTTTCTTTTTTGCTTATTTCTTTAATGCTCAATCCATCGCCTAAAAATTTAAGAGTAGAATTCAGTAATCCCAATCGTACCATACCATAATCACCGGATTGAATGGTGAGGAAATGTGATAGTTCTTTGAAATTTTCATAAAATTTTTGAAGAACATCTTCTGGATTATATGTTATCAACTGAATGTTTTCATTCTTACAATCTATGTAATAGACTGGTTTTGCTTTTGTAACAATAATTATCTTTCTAATATCAGAATGAATGAGTTTATTTTGCTTTTGTAAAGCTAGTAAATCCGAATAATAGCCATTTATTTGATTAATTATTTCGTGATAAAAATCAACCACTTTTAATTCAATAAGAAGCAATTCATCGTTGCACAAGTAAAATAAATCAAGTTTACCTGACGGTACTACTTTTTGACGTGCTATTAAACTTAGGTCTGATGGAACTACATTTAAAATCTCTGCCAATATTGATTTATCGGCACAAAGAATATCTTCAATTATTTTTTCAGAAATAGAGTTCATTATTAATATTCGCTATCACTATTTTTTTCATCACATTCCCAGCATACAAAATCTCCTAAAGGGAATTTCAATCCATTATCAATTCTTGTTATTATGTCATTAAAATCCCACACCCGATTAACAAAAAGCCCGGAACCGAAATGAACCTTTCTTCCACAATGATTACACTGTTCAATGATGATTTCTTCTTTATTTCTACATTTTCCCATTTTTTTCATTATTAGACAAAAGTAGTCATTTATTATCGGCTTTCCCTAACAATTGAATCTACGTATTCCTTTTTCAATTTTGCTATTATCTTTTTTGCCATAAGTAAACACATTTACGGACTTCGGTTCGTCCATAGTTGCCCATTTGCTGACTGCTATTGCCTTTTCCTTTAGGTAAAACAAATATTTTATTTATATTGAAACCAAAGTTTTCCGCAAACTCTGATAGAATTAAGTCAACTGGAATTTCTTCACCACCATAACGAACATTGTCGTTTACCATAACACAATATCCGCCACTTTTTGTAATTCTTTCCATTTCATAAATAACAAAACATAATTCTAGAAAATAGTTTTTAACCATTCTTGCTATATTGCTGTTATTGAGCTTTTTTAATTTTTTTAGCTCATCAAGAATTGCGTTTACTTCCGTCATTGCTTTTGAATCGTTATACACTTCAACAACTTTTTCAAACGTTTCACCTTGGCTGATTGAAACATAAAACTGTCTTAATGATTCAATTTTTTCTTTGTTCTCAACAGTGCAGGAAAGCATTGATTGTCGCAAATTCCGAACCTGGTCATTGTCATATCCTAAAAAAATTAACTCTAAAGCGTAAGTTCTTGTATAGTCATATCGGTTACAATAGGGTGGCGAAGTGATTATGAAATCAAAAAAATCGCTATCTAGTTTTGGTAATTCTTTAAGACAAGAACCTTCAAGGATTTTTACAGGTTTTTTTTCAATGTTTGAGTTTTCAAATTGCTCAAATAATGAGGCTGTCCGACTTGGTGAAAGATCTTGTATTATTTGATTTAACTTTGATTTTAGTGCTTCTTCAAAAGTTAAAATTTTACCCTTGTCAAATGGCTTTCCTAATAAGTCCCTTTTTGAACGATAGTCCCATCGTAAATATTGACCGTCTTTTCTGGTATAACTAATTTCTTCTAAAACTGCGAAAGCCGCAAATCTTAATATTGTCTCAATATGCTTGTCTTTTATGTTTGAGCAATACGTAAGATATTTATTCAAATATTCTTCTGTTTCGTCAGGGAAAGCGTCCTTTGTAATGGAAATGTGATTTATGTGATTTTTGTAGTATGTTAATTCTGATAAGTCTGCCCAAAGTTTTTTTGTAACTGCTCTTAGTTTATCAATGTCTATTTCATTCAGAGCTTGTCGTGTCTGCATAACGAAAGTACCAACCGGCAAAAGTTCTACTCCATAGGACTGCCAACCTAATTCTTGTGCAGCAAATAGATTTGTACCCGTACCTGCAAAAGGGTCAAAAATTTTTCCGGGTTTGGACGAATATTCTGTTAGGAAATATTTTACTAAAGCAGATGAAAAACCTTCTTTGTATTTGAACCAACGATATATTGGTTCGTCCTTGTTAGCTTGAAAACTAACTACTTTTCTGCTTAGATTGTACGCAGTCTCTAATTTGTCAGCAAGTTGGTCAAATAATTTTTGTCTCTCAGATGGGAATATTTCTGTTGTGTTAATCATCGGTCAAATATAACACTTTTCTACTTGTATGTCCTTGAAAATTATCAATACTTTTCAATGTCGCAAGTTCTTTCTTAGCCTTGCCACTAATTTGTAACTGTAATTATTACGTTTATTTCTACTATGAGAAAGTGTTCTGTTTTTTAACTTCTTGATTTATAATTATAAATCCGTTTCCATTCTTGTTAAGCATTTATAAACGGTTATAATCGTTTATTGTTTTTATTAAAAATATTTTATTGATAAAAGCTGGTTTTTATTATTCCGGTCAAAATTACAAAAAACAAGCTGACCTGACAAAAACAAATTTTCGGGTTTGGAAAAATTGTGAGGATAGTTTCAGTTGGGAATATCGCTTTAAAATAAATCGCGTTTGAATAAGCAAGATTAATGCGGCTGTATCAATTAATCCCATATCTTTATGTTCTGAGCTGGCGGTTTATTCTTTTGCTTTTTTAAGTATTCCGTTTGCAATGTCTTCTGATATCCAGTAATCAATTTGTTTTAGTTTTTCTAATAATTGTCTTACTGATTGTATCACTCCTCTCTGTTTTGCCTTTAGTAATGTACCTAATGTCCCAGTCATTTTAATGTTCAATTTATTGGCAAGTTTTCTACCTCTTTTATCGTCAATGATTAAAATGCTTTTCTTTAACTCTAAAGCTAATGCAATAGCACTTGCTTCTCCCCAGTCAACAATCTTTTCAAATTCTTTTTGTTTGTTCTTATTTATAACCGTTTTTATTTCAATCCAGTCTGGTACAGGCTTCCCGTATTCTTCTATAACCTCTGGAGTTGTTGTAATTACTCCATAAGTCCTTTGTAGTAAGTCAAGTTCTCCAATTTTGTCAAAAAGAATAATACAACTTGTGTCAGAAATATATTTATTCATTCAGTAAATCCCTTTCAATATCTTCTAATGTTTCTCCAAATAATGATACTTCAAATTTTCCCAATTTATCCATAAATTCTCTTTTTGTCAGTCCGACCAAGTCTGCTGCTTGTCCAAGAGATAATTTGCCTTTATCATAGAGTTGAATAGCCAACATTAGAGATATATCTTTTTCGTCTATGTCTAAATAATCCGGTATTTGCAATGTTACAGTCTTCATATAATATTTTTTTCAAATATACGAAATTTTATCAATTTAGTCTGTCTTTATAAACCTCTTTCCTATAACGACAGTCTGTGCAAAAACCACCATTGATTTTTATTATTCTGGTCAAAATTACAAAAAATAAGCTAACCTGATAAAATTTTTAAAACAAGGTGAGTTTCATTTTTTCGACAAGCCAAGTCCCTACCGCACGAGCTTACCTCGACTTGGCGTGTCTAATGATGGCAAAACACAGCAAATCGAGGATGGACTTGAGAGATGGGGACTTGCTTTGTTGAATAGTTCTTGCTGATTTTTTTCAGATAGGGTAAGCTTGATTTTCGACAAGCCAAGTCCCTACCGCACGGGCTTACCTCGACTTGGCGTGTCTGATGTGCCATAGCTCTTTCGGATTTGAGCGCCGGACTGATGCGTTAGTTAATCCGAAAAAGCCCGATAAAAAAACAACAAACAATGTGGAAGCGGATTACAAATATTTCCATCCGGGATAACTCTGATGTCTATCGCACAAATCAGGATGAGCAAGGGGAATTTATCATTACGTCATTCGTTTTCGACCTGCCAGGTGAGCCCCCGTATAGACCCTAATTCAACCTGACAGGTCAGGGGGCTTCCATCCGGATGAGCAGGTTCCTTATAGGACTTTAATTTTGCTTGATTATTTGGTTTTTTATGGGGTTGTGCAACGATTACTTTTGTTGTGGGTATGTGCTTTTTATATTAATCCTATTTTTCTCATTTCCCAAAAACATTTTTCAGTCGCACTAATATCAACTGAAGCATCATGCGCTTCCTCAAAATCTTCTCCGAATAATTTTATATGCAATTCTGATAATTTCGGCCATTTGTACCCATAAGGTCCAGGAAGTCTGCAATAATCAGTAGAAGCTTGCATCGTACACAATTTTCTTTTTCTTCCAAAGTTACTTCGAATTCCCTTTCTCAATAATTCCGCGCCTACAATCTTATCATCAAAACTAATATTGTGAGCAACAATAAAATCGGCTTGTTCAACTAATTCATTAAACGTCATCAGAACCTTATCAAGTTTTTCTCCTTCATTAATAGCTTTTTCCGTGGAAATTCCATGAACTCTTGACGCGTCAATGGGAATTTTAAAATTTTCCGGTTTAATAATAAAATCGTCTGATTCAATGCGATTTCCTTTGTTATCTGATAAAATCCAGGCAATTTGAATCATTCTGGGCCAATTGTTCAAATCTGTTACCGGAGCTTTCCAGTTCCGTGGCAGGCCTGTTGTTTCTGTGTCAAAAAATAGTAACATTTTTCTTATTTCTTTACTTGATACATATTTTGTTGTCTTGCATTACCCACAACGGCAGTTTGTCTAATAACCCCGAATATTGTTATTTGTACTCAATCTAATATTTTCTAAATAGCTGTTTTTTAAAATCATACGTTTTGCTGTTTTATCAATATATTTGCTTTTTAATAGTTTTTAGACAGTCTGACGGCTCTAATATGGGGCGTTTGGCATTTTAACGTAAATCATTTTCAAACCACTTTATATTTTATTAATTGTACTCATTTTCAAATTTAGTAATGCTCGCCCAATGCCCTATATTTATTGTTGAACGAAACCTCCCTTTCGGGAGGTAGCTTTTGATTACTCTACAATATTTTGTTACTTTTGTCTTCAAATATCAGTCAGTTTTTCTCTACTTAACATTGAAAAATTGATTCCCCTACATATAATGTATCACTTCATTTAAATCCGGTTTAGTTCAACATCCAGTATATATTCGGCTACCGCCGAAAACGATACTTAATTGTTACCAACTGGCCTTCTTTCTTTTCAGTCGTTAAGTGTCTTTCATTTTTCATATTATCAGTCATTTTAGTAAATAGTTTTAGTCTGTCGAGTTATGCGTTTGCAAAGTTTTATTTTTTTTGAAAGGTGGAAATTTTTTTGTTTTTTAATTTTTCTTGGGGTGGAGAAAAAAATACTCTCTTGCAAATTTTGGGTTTAGCATTGGCTTGTGCGACTTGCAAGTGTGTATTTTTTTGTGCGTTGGCTTTCATGTTCCTGAAATTATTCTAAATATGATCAGTCCAGCAATTAATCCGATTGAAACGAAGAGCAAAATCTTTAAAAGTTTGTTTTCTTTTGAATGCTTTTCAAACTCTTTTGTAGTTGCTTTCTCAAAATTATCAATTCGCTGCTTCAAAGAATTTTCGCTTGCATCAATTTTTGAAGTAACATCTTTTGTTTTTGCCTGAATATCGTCTTTAAGATTTCGCTCTAAGTCACCAATTCTTGTTTGTGTGTTTTGCAGTCCTTGATTGATTGAACTTACAGTTGCATCAAGTTTGTCAAGTCGTGAGGGAAAATCAATGCTGTCAATTTTCTTGATTAACCGTGATGCTGATTCACTAAGTTCAGAATATCCTGAAAGCAATGCTTTGATTTGCTTCTCAAATGCAGAATTTGATTTTGAAAGTTGCTCCGTTGCATCATTTATTTTTTTCGTTGATTCCTGAATCTCTTTTGTAATTTGCTTTTGATGTTTCTCATTTGCATCTGAAAGAGATTTCTCAATATTCTGCAAATGTTTTGTAAACTCTTTATGAATGTTGGTAAAGGTATTTACCAATGCAGTTGCATTCTCATCTGCCTTTTGCAAATGTTTAACTGCTGGTTCTAATTTGTCTAACTCAGTTTTGAGTTTTTCAAGATGCGAATGAATGTCTTGGTTCATATTTTTCTAAAAATTTATTATTAAAGTTTTCCAACCATTCCGAATGAACTTTTACTGATAGAATAGTAATCTGATTTTGCATTATCTCTTGTATCCCGGGATGTGTTGAAAATTGGAGAACATACTCTTTGAATTTTTCTGCGTGTATCAAAACTTGGTCAAATGCCAAATTTTTTTCTTTTTGAAATTCAATAAATCCTTTTGCAAAACTATTTGATGCTTCATCCATCAATCTTTTGTTTTCAGGTTCTAAGATAAAAATTGAAAATGCTTTTAACAAATGAAATACTGCATTGTCAGGTTGCGGAATAAGTAATCGTACACATGCACCACGCAAGTGTTTCAGGTTATTAATGTGTCCGCCTGATTTATCTTCATCAATTACTTCAATAAATTCCCAAACCCATTTGATGTTTTGTTGTCTTCCTTCTTCTGTTCTGTCGGTTAAAGATCTATTCTCTCCATTAACTTCATATCCCTTTCTTGCATATTTAGAGTTGAAATACAAATCAACAAATTCTTTAAACGCTGCACCTCCGTTTTCTTTTCCAATTTCACATGCTTCCTTCATTACTCCAATCCCTTCAAACCTTTTCTTCTCAATCTCACAATACACGAAGTCCGTAAGGAAGTAAAGACATTTTTGAATTGTTGTTGTTCCTTCAGATTGCCTTGCTTTTCTGATTTCTTGTTTAGTTCTTACTTCTGAATAATATTTCCTGATGTAGTTCTCCAAGTTATTGAAATATTGTTCATCCGTTTTCATCCTTGCATAAACAGTATAGGTTTTGGAATTGAAATCAACAGTGTAATCGTCAATCACACCAACAGTTGATAAGCGGTACAGTGCTTTCTCTGTATCTGCTTTAGTTCTGTATCCATCAAATAATCTTTGTAATTCTCTTTCTGCTGTTCCTATCTGATTATTTCTTGCTTGGTCTCTTGCTCTGGCTGCTTGCTCAAAAGGGATTCCGTTGTTAAGTTTTGAAACTACTTGCTCTTTAAAATCCTCAAACGAATTTGAGAATGCTAAAATACCTTTTGTCGTTACCAAATCAAACCTGTTTGTATTGAACGCTGCATTGAGCCATCTACTTATTATTTCAACTCGTTCTGTGATGTTATTTTCAAAGCGAAGTGTGAGTTCAATTCTTTCATTTGCTTGTAATAAAGTTTCTAATCCCGCAATAGTAGTTGAAGTTTTTAACCACAGTATTACATCCCCATTAGCGTTTTGCCGAATGAAATTGCTGATAAAATTCAGGACTTGGTTACATTCATTTACTGGTTTTGTAATTCGGGTTGTATCAATTTGAAGTGAAGGAATTTTTACTGCACCAAATTTGTCCTCAAAGTTCTCTCCGTTTACAAAAAAATACCAGTGCCCTGCTTGGCTTTTCCATAGTGCTAAATTAATATCTTGCTGAAACTCCTCATAAAGTTTAACCTCAATTTCAAATAATTTGTTGGGTGTGTGAATTGCCGAAAGCAATTCAAATAAAATCGCCTTTTCTTTTTCAACTCCTTTGAAAGATGAATTGTGAAAAAACAAAAGATTGTCCCTATCAATTTCATGAATCTTGTCTCCTTTTTCAATTTGCTCATCATTGAAAAGGATAAAAGAAGTTGCTGGTTGTTTGTCTCTACCTGCCCTGCCTGCTTCCTGAACAAAGCTTTCAATTGAACTTGGATAATTTACATGAAAAGTGAACCGAATGTTTGGTTTGTCAATTCCCATTCCGAATGCTTTTGTTGAAACAAGCAAGTTCAAATTGTTTCCAATAAAATCTTCTTGTGCTTGAATTGAATCTGCTTCAATCAATTCTGCGGTTCTTTCATCATCAGAATCTGAACCCATGAACGAACCTATTCGCAAACTCGGAATAGCTGCTCTTTGTATTGCATCATAAACTCCATTTCTTAAATCATCATTTCTGTATCTGTCAGTAACACCGAAATACCACCCACGATGCGGACAAAAAATAATTCCAGAATATTTATTTTGATTATCAAAACGGAAACTGCTTAAATGATTTATGAGTTTTGATTGCTTTTGCGTTCCTAATTTTTCTTTCAGTCTCCACTCTGAATCTGTGTCACGCAAGTCAGCGAATACATTTATGATTTCAAAGTTTAATTCCTCTCTGTTCACTGTGTCAAATCGGATAATTGAATCTTCCTTTAACTTGTATCTTTCGTTGTTGCCTGAAAGTTCTCTTTGAACATCTGATAACACATCAAACGAAGCTGTTGCTGTCAAACCGAAAAGAGGAATAGTTTCTTTGTTTTTTGTTTTGCAGAACTCAAAGGCATTTTTTCCCAAACTCAAATACGATGTTCTGAAATCATGTCCCCACTCCGAAACGCAATGTGCTTCATCAATAACACAATAGCTGAAATAAATTTCATTCTCCTTCATTTCTTTCAGAGTATCTCTGAACTCTTTCATTTGAAGTCGTTCCGGTGAAACGAAACAAATAAGAACTTCACCATTCCTGAACTTTGCTGTTTCTTTTGTTTTCTGCTCACGTGTTTTCAAAGATGAATTGATGAAATTGCAAGCATCTATTTGATTTTTTCTTAAATTATGATACTGATCTTTCATCAAAGATTTAATTGGGTCAATCACCAAACAAATTCCAGGTTGCAACATTGCTGCGAGTTGATAAGTAAGTGATTTGCCGCCACCGGTAGGAAGCAAACCAATTACACTTTCTCCTTGCAATGCTTTGTTCAGGATTTCTAATTGACCTGCCCAAAATTTTTCCTTCCTGAAAATATTTTGAAGAAAATATTCAAGTAACACAACCTTTTCTTCATCAATAGAAGTTTGTTCGGGTTGCTGTTCATTAGCCGCAACAAAATTCGAGTAGTCGATTATATCAGAAGTGAGAAAGGTGCGTGTGCTGTGTTTGTGATGTGCGGAACGCACAACACATTTTTCATTTGATGTAATAAAAATTTCATTTCCTGAATATCCTTTTCGTTGCAAAACAGAAATGTCAATCAAAATATCAAACTCATAATTCGCATTTTGAGTAGTGATATCAAGGAAATTAATTACTGAAAAATGTTTTGATAAATCAACTTTGTTCAAAGATGCTGGCTGAAATTCTTGTGTGGTAAAAACAGTAAGCTCAATTTCAGGATTGAATGATTTGTCTTGTAAAGAAAAAATGTTTTGCAGATGTTGTTTCAAATCTGCAATGGCAATTGCAGCACACGGAACATCTCTTTCAATTACTCCAATCTTCCATTTTGTTGCTGACAAAATGAGTTTGCCTTGCAGCAAATATTGAATCAAAACCTTTTGAATCCTCGCAATGGCGAATGGAGATAAAATGAGTTGAAGTGCTTTCAATCCTTCTTTGTCAAAATAGAGAGGGGTTTGATAGTTGAGTTTTATGTTTTGAAAAAATGGTTGTCTTGCTAACTCTTTCAGTCCTGAAAATTTGCTTTCAATCCTATCAAATATTCTTGTTTCAATTCTCAAGGTGTTGAGCCAACCCATATTTTCTGCTGCTGTATCTCTTTGTTGGTCTAAAATCTTTTGATTTTCATTTTCCCAATGGTGGGGTCCATCAATTTCAATAATAATCCCTTTCTTGTCCATGAGTGGAAAAGGAAATTCGATTGAGAAATCTGTTCGCTGTCTTGTAAAGTTGTTGTCAAGATTTACGATTGAAGTGAACTCTCTTTGTGATTCTAAAAGTTGAAACCATTCTGCGCCTAGTATTCTTGGAACATGAGAAAAAAGAAAATCTTCTTCGTAACGGCTACCGATGTTGTCAAACTCAAAACTCTGTTGAAGTTGAAACCTTGTTCTGTCGTGAGTTATTCTCGGGTCAATAATGTGTAATGCTTTGAAAAGAAATTGAGCAACAGAATTGAATGAATTGTTTGTTTCCGATTCAATGTTTCCTAAAATGTCTGTTTGGGATTCACCGATTTCAAGTGCGTTCAAAAACATTTTCTCCATGAACAAACTTGGTCGTGTCGGTAGCCCTCTTGAAAGTAAGTTGTTGATTACTGCTAATTCTGGTTTGTCATTTTCGTTTTCTTCAACTAAGTCAGAATCAACTTCAAAGTAAGATAGATATTCAAGTAGGGACAAAACTTCTGAGGATTTATTTTCACTCAGTAGTTTGTTTTTAACGAAGTCATATATGTATCCTGCTTGTAGTTGCATTAAGTCAAGTTAATAAAACGTTGGCGATTGCACTCTTTTGTCTTTGCTTTTGGGTTGGCCGGTGCGTAAGCAAGCAAAGGCAAATGTGTGCAATGTGGTTTGGCGAAAAAATTAAAAAACAAAAAATGCGGGTCGGCAAAAAATAAAACTTTATCGGGTAGGCTGTTGTGGTTGGCAGTCATTCCGATTAGTCTTTCTTTTCTGTCCTTATATGTTTTACTGTCATGTTTCATTCTATCGCTGTCTTTTTTAGGCTTGTTGGTAACTTGTAAATATAAGTATTACGTTTATTTCTACTATAAAAATTATTCTGTTTTTTTAACTGCTTGATTTATAATTTAAAATCCGTTTCCATTCTTGTTAAGCATTTATAGTTTGATTGAGATAAATTACTTCCAAAACCTGAGCAAAAGCACTTCAGCTAATAAAAAAGCAAGGGCAAGAATCATAAACCACTTCCATAATTTTTTTCCCTGGCTTAGCTCCGAAAGGGTTTGCACAAAGGGCTTATCCTTCGGCTCCAGAACTTTTATGTTATTAATTCCCGCCTCGTTTAAAATCTCTTTTATTTCTTCAACAGAGAAAAAGGTTAATTCGGATTCTTTATTGTCATAATTAAACGAAATACCTTTCAAAGGAACATCATCTTCATATAAAAAATAATTCCCTGCAAATGTAACCTGCCCGTGTGTAAAAATATCAAGATGGGAATTAATTCTCCTGTGTTCCGGTATAAATTCAAAATCAGATTCGTTGCTCCTGATACGAAAAACATTATCTCCACTTAATCTGACATTGCTTATACGAATCAGCTCATTCTCTCCTATCGTGTAATTAAGTTTGTCATCAAGAGCGCTGGAAACAGCAATTTTATATAATGTGGGAACAAATATGGCATGTTTTGGAAAATTACTGAAATCAGTTTGAAACGGTGCAGCAAAAACATACACTTTGCCGTTTTTATAATATTGAGTCTTTAAGAAATTATTGCCATTTTGCAACTCAAGAAGCGACTCCTGCTTTGTGTGAGTTCTCTCACTCAAAACATAGCTTTTAAAAACCACCGGCAAATCGATGTTTTCCGGTATCTCGTCAAAAACATCCACATACAAAGGATGTTCAAGGTTTATAAAACTTATTTTTGTATCAGTAGTGTCCAGTTCGACATAATAACCTGTTTCAAGCGAACTCATCAAATCTTTATAGCTTTCAAAATTTATGTTTTCGGAAGGCAATATCATAATGCTTCCGCCATTTGCAACAAACCTGTTAAGCTCTTGTATTAATCCGCTTGAAATATTATCCGGTTCGTTAAGAATAATCAAACGAAAGGATACAAAATCGGAATAATCAATATTTCCTTTTTCTATATTCCTGAACAAAAAAGAAGTATCGTTTTTAAATAAGGAGTTGAGATAAACATTTTCCCCATTTCCGTTTATACAAAGCACAGGTATAACCGGAGATACGTTATAGGAAAAATAAAACTTATCATCAAAGCTAACCGGATAATCTGTAATTTCCAGTTCGCCATATTGTATCCCGGTTTCGTAATTGGTATATGGTAACTTAACCAGGGCTTCCGAGCCAGGTTTAATATCAAAGCTTGCCACAGCTTTTTGCTGACCATTGATTTTCAGCTTAACAGGTATCTTTTCATAATCATTGCCCGAGCTGTTCCTGATCCTGACTTTTAATTCAACGTTTTGATTTACCTGCTGAACCGGAGCCGTGAACCAGCAACTGTCAATATAAAGATTATCCGAATTTAATGCTTCTACGGGAATCAGATATACATTTAATAATGAATCTTCGATTGATAAATCTTCCGTAAAAATACTTTTTTGAAAATCAGAGATAAAATAAGCCGTTTTTACTTTGGCAGGATTAACAGAAAACAAATCTTCCTGCCTTGTAATTATTTCGGGAATAGTCTTTACCACAGGCGATATACCGACTTCTTCGACAAGATTAATAAATTCATCCCTGCTGACAAACCGCTGATGACCGCCTTCAAAATCGTTTGTTAAAAGCTGGAAAAGGTCGGAACTTTTATATACGGAAGCAATTTCCGATGCTTTATCTTTTACCTTATCAAGCAAAGTGCCTTTATCTGATTCTGCCTGCATACTGAAGGAATTATCAATATAAATGCTTACTGCATTTTTTTCATTGGGCTTAATTATATTTTGCGAAACAGGTATATAAGGCTGAGCAAAAGCAAAAACAATAGTAGCAATGGCGAGAATCCTCAATAAAAGAACAAGCAGATGTTTTAGTTTCGATTGTTTTTGTGTTTGCTGCTTTAACTCCCGGATAAATTTTACATTAGTAAAATATACTTTTTTGAACCTCCTGAAATTAAAAAGGTGAATTATAATTGGGATTGAAACAGCAAATAAACCATATAAAAAACCGGGATTAACAAATTGCATAAGGCAGTGATATTATCCTTTAATTTAGGCGTAAAAATATAGAATATAAGTGAAAACGAAGGATATTAAAATAAAATATATTATGACGATTGCAAATTTTATTATTCTTTTAGTGAAATTTTGTGATTTAGTGATTTTGTGGCAATTAATATTTTTATCCACTTAAATGCCGCAATACAGTCATTCTTTCTTACGGGGCAGACAGAAACACAAAAACGCACGTTAAATATAGTAAAATATTTCACAAATCTTTTTGAATTCAGTATATCTTTGCAGCTATATCAAATCAATCTCAAACATTTTGAGTAAAAACAATATTATCTACGGACTTAAACCTGTTGTTGAGGCTATCAAAGAAGGCAAAGAAATTGATAAGATCTTTTTTCAAAAATCTATCCTGCCACATAAGATCAACGAAGTAAAAAAAATTGCTACCGAATATAATATTCCGTTCCAGTTTGTCCCGAAAGAAAAGCTGAACAAACTCACCCGTCAAAATCACCAGGGAATTGTGGCGCTAATCTCCCCTGTTGAATATACAAATATTGAAACCTTACTTCCTTCTATATTCGAATCGGGCAAAGCGCCCTTTTTATTGATATTAGACAAAATTACCGACGTGAGGAACCTTGGGGCGATTGCCCGCTCCGCTGAGTGCGCTGGTGCAGATGCCATCATTCTGCCCTCAAAAGGCTCTGCGCAAATAAATGCAGATGCAATTAAAACTTCGGCAGGCGCATTGCATAAAATACCTGTTTGCCGCACCTCCAACCTGAAAGAAACCATCTTATACATTAAAAACAGCGGATTACAAATTGTTGCCGCTACTGAAAAAGCCGAAAAATATCACTATGATATTGATTATTCAAAACCCACGGCAATCATCTTAGGCTCGGAAGAAAAAGGAATTTCAGATGAATATCTTAAATTGTGTAATGAAATAGTAAAGATACCGATGGATGGAGAAATTCAATCGCTTAATGTCTCGGTTGCAGCAGGTATCATTATGTTTGAAGTTGTAAAACAAAGATTATAAAAATTTTAAAAAATGAAAACATGCACATTTGAAAAAAACAAACAGAATTGCAACTGCACTTATCCATGCTCCAAGAAGGGAATTTGCTGCGAATGTATAAGCTATCACAGGAGAATTAATGAATTGCCGGCATGTTATTTCCCATCTGATATTGAACACACTTATGACAGGTCAATAGAAAATTTCATCAGGATTTATAAAGAGAGAGGTTCGGCATATCTCCAATAAAATTAAGAAACCGATGATTTAATGGTTATATGGCTAAATGGTTGAATTTTAAATAAATTTCCCCTTTATCTTCAACTTTTTTATCTATTTTTGAATTTTGCATCCCGAAGCTTATGAACTATTACGTTAGCAAAAATGCAATTTAATGGACGAAAGGTTTGAAATAAAATATTTAATAAATCGAAATAAAAATATTCTTGGATACTACCAAATTATTGGTGGAGTACTTGGATACCTGATATTTATATGGGTATTGGCACAGATCGGCACTATAACAGGACTAATGTTACTGATTTTATTACTGGTTCTAATACTTTACGCATTCTCTATATATTGTGGATATTCGATTTTAAAAGATAAAAAATATGGATTTGACTTATCTAGTCTGAACTTTTTCCTGCAAATTTTTATTATTGCAATTCAAGGTGTTAAGTACGAATACACATCCGGATTCTCTTTAGCGGCTGGATTAGATATCGAAAATAATTTTAATTTTCAATTTAAAGCAATGATTTCTGGATTCAATTTTGAAATAAAACATAATGTTGATAATTTCATAATAATGATAAATATTGTGCCCTTTATAGCCTTTTATTTCATTAATAAGACAGAGAAATTAATAGAGAGAGATAAAGCAATCGAAGAGATAATAAATAAAAATTATCTGAACTGCAATGATAAATAATTTTTCTTCATTGATTAACGCAAACATTGTTTATGACCAGATTTACTTTTCTTCTGATTTTCGTTTTTGTGATATTGCTGACCGCTTGCACAAAAACCAAAAGAGATTATTATGATGATGGTACGCTAAAATCCGAGATACAAAAAAAAGGGAAAAAGTATCATGGCAGAGCCACATGGTATTACTCCAACGGAAATAAACAACACGAATGTAATTATGTAAACGACACACTTCAGGGTAAATCAGTCAGATGGTTTATAAATGGCAAAATACACTCTGCTGAAAATTACAAAGACAACTGCTTACATGGCTTGGTTAAATCGTTCAACCTCAACGGAAACCTAATATCAGAACAATATTATTACCACGACACGCTTGATGGCTTGTATCTCCTGTATTATCCTTCAGGGCAAATAAAAATTGAAGGAGCTTACATCAAAGGTATGTTCGACGGACAGTGGTTGTATTATGAAGATGACGGGGCGATTGTGGGAATTGGCGATTTTATTAACGGAACAGGGAAACAAAAAGCATGGTACGGAAACGGACAATTAAAAAGACAAAACAACTATATTGATAATGTAAAACACGGAAGGGAAACATGGTATAATGCCGACGGCACTATACAAAAGGTCTTAATTTTTGAAAGCGGAGAATTAATTTCAACTGAAGAAAACTGATTATGCTTGTCTATCTGATTGGCTTTATGGGAAGCGGCAAAACAACTGTCGGAAAAAAGTTAGCCGGTAAACTTGGTTATAATTTTATCGACCTCGACGAAATGATTGAAAAAAAATATCATATCACTATTAACAATATCTTTAATAAATTTGACGAAAACGCTTTCAGGCTTATTGAACAAAAAACCTTAACAGAAACTTTTAATCTTAAAAATACAGTAATTTCAACAGGAGGAGGCACTCCTTGCTTTTTTAATAATATTCAATTAATTAATAAACATGGCATTTCTGTTTATCTGAAAATGCACAAACAATCTCTTTACGACAGGCTTATTAATTCTAAAACGAAGCGACCTCTGTTAACAGGAAAAACACCGAATGAAATCCTGAAATATATCGGGTTGCAGTTACAACACAGGGAACCTTATTACTTACAATCATCAATAATAATTAAAGGAGAAAGCATAAACACAGACCTATTGGAAAATGCGGTCAGAAAATATATTCCTTAACTTTTTAATTTTAAAATATTGATAAAATGAAATCATTCCGAAAAGAATTATGGTTCAAAACACCCACAAGAAGGCAATTGGTTAATATCACTCCTGAAGTACAGAACTGTATTATTGAAAGCGGAGTAAAAGAAGGCTTGTGCCTGATTAATGCCATGCATATCACCGCCAGCGTTTTTATCAATGACGACGAAAGCGGTCTGCACCACGACTATGAGGTTTGGCTTGAAAAATTAGCTCCGGAAAAGCCATACTCTCAATACCGGCACAACACATTTGAAGACAATGCAGATGCACACCTGAAACGAACCGTTATGGGTAGAGAAGTTGTAGTGGCTATTACCGATAGCAGGCTGGATTTCGGTCCGTGGGAACAAATTTTTTATGGTGAGTTCGACGGAAAAAGAAAGAAAAGGGTGCTGGTGAAAATTATTGGGGAATAGAAGGAGTATTTTGATAGTGCCTGTCCATAAAGTCGGCACTCCTCAATATCTGTTCATACCTAAATAAAGTGAATTTATTTTATACTATTCTTCATTTTCAATTATTTAAATATCCGATATTAAAACTTTTCTATGCTTTATTTTCTTTCTATTTTGAATTTCTTACTGTGTGTCATTAACTTATGAACTTGGGTACAATGTTTGCGTGAAAAAAGGCGTCCTATTAATCTTAATAATTGAAAATTGTGAATATAAATACTAAGAAAATAAAAAAAATTAATATCGATCAAAGCAATCATACCGACTTAACAACATCCTTAAACGTTAATGGGTTTAAAATCCTTAATGTAAGTGGCGATGAAAGCATTCAAAAAACGATATTGAATACTTTAAAATATTTTTCTTTCAATGGAAAGAAATTGAATATTTTAAGGGCATATTCCTGTGAGGAAGCCAAATTGATTTGTGAATCAAATCCTGATATTATTTTAATGGTTATTGATAAATCAGAGCATCTAAACGGTTCGGGAAATGAATTTATCAATTTTGTAAAGAAAGAATATAATAGTGAGAATTGCCAGGTTATTTTCATGGAAGAATTGATCAAATCATCGCCTGCTATTGAAGTATCGGAAGTTAATCAGTATGAAGAATCCGAATCTAATTTTGACTTTGCGCGTGGGAGATTAATTGATTTTATTCGGATGGTAATGCTTACATGCGAAATGGAAAATAAAATAAATGGCAGGCAAATCTTAGAACAAGCCCGGGAGACTACTTTAGAAAAGAAAAACGGAAAACAGAGAAAATCAACTACTATTTCAAGGGATAAGTTGTATGCCATACTTGCTCATGACTTAAAGGGACCTATAGGCAATATAAAAGTACTTCTGGATTTCCTGACAAATGAATCGGAATTACTTGATAAAAAAACTTCAAAAGAATTATTGCTAAGTGTCAGGGAATCGACTAACTCAATTCATGAGTTACTCGATGATTTCCTTTTCTGGACACGATTGAATAATCAGGATATTCATTATAATCCTGTAAAAATAAGCCTTTCTAACCTTATAAGAGGAAATATTACCCTTTTAAGAAGCACTGCTTTTAGTAAAAACATAAAAATTAGTTCCGATGTTACTGAAAGAACTGCAATATTTGCAGATGAATACATGATTACCACTGTCCTGCGAAATTTGATTTATAATGCAATTAAATTCACAAAAAATGATGGAGAAATTCTAATTTCGGCAAAAGAGCAGGGTGAATTTATTAAAGTAATAATTAAAGATAATGGAGTAGGGATTTCCAATGAAGATATTGAAAAGCTGTTCCGTTCCGATATTCATCATTCAACTAAGGGTACTGCAAAAGAGATTGGTACGGGTTTAGGATTAATATTATGTAAAGATTTCGTTGAAAAAAATGGTGGACAAATTATAGTGGAAAGTAAAAAAAATTATGGCAGTATTTTTAGTTTTACCATCCCTAAATGGAAAAAAAATTCCGTGAATTAGTTTCTGTCACTTACGCTTCATAGCTTTAGCAACGAAGCGGAATTTTAAATATTTATCTCCCCCTGTTTATCCTGATTAGGTTATATTATTTTCCCTTTAATTTTACCTTTATCTTTGCCTGAAAATCTTAATTAGTACTTGTATTAATTCGTCTTTATTTTTCAGAATGAGATGGAGATAGTCCGAAAATATTTTCCTCAATTAACTAACAGGCAGAAATACCTTTTTAGCCGGCTTCAGCCCCTGTATAATGAATGGAATTCAAAAATCAATGTTATTTCCCGTAAAGATATATCACACCTTTATGAACGACATGTGTTACATTCATTGGCAATCGCGAAAATTGTAAAGTTCAAAAGCAACACACATATTCTGGATGTGGGAACAGGTGGTGGATTTCCCGGAATTCCGTTAGCCATAATGTTTCCTGACACACAATTCCATTTGGTTGATTCGACAGGTAAAAAAATAAAGGTTGTGCAAGAGGTCGTTGTGAATCTTGGTTTGGAAAATGTTACTTATGAGCAAGCCAGGGCAGAGCAATTAACCGGGAAATACGACTTTATTGTCAGCCGGGCGGTTGTTGCCCTCCCTGTCTTTTATAAATGGGTGTCAAATCTGATCTCCAGAACAAACCGAAACGAAATTCCCAATGGGATTCTGTATCTGAAAGGAGGCGATTATATTGAAGAGTTAAAACAGATGAATACGCTTTACAGAGTTTATTCTCTTTCGGATTACTTCGGTGAAGAATTTTTTAAGACTAAAAAATTAATCCACCTGTTTTAAAAATTATTTTATCTTCGCCCATTCAAAAAGAATTTTTAAAATTTAAAAATAAAATTATGACTGAATTAATTAAAAAATCTTTAAGAGATTCAAAAACCGCCCGTTGGGGTGCGCTTGCTATTATTTCATTCACAATGCTTTGTGGATACCTCTTTGCACAGATCATATCACCTTTGAAACCCATGCTTGAATTGCCTGTGGCTGAAGGTGGTCTTGGTATCGACTCGGCTAGTTTTGCCATGATTGCCAGCGCATATGCCTGGTTCAATGTGTTCATCGGAATGCTCATTATCAGTGGAATGATCCTCGACAAAATAGGTATTCGCTTTACAGCTATTATGTCTGCAGCTGTGATGGTCGTTGGTGCGATTGTTATGTGGTATTCTTTTGATCATGACTTTCAGTCCGGATCAAAAATATTCGGTTTGCATGCCAGAATCTTCTTTGCCTCAGTCGGATATGCCATATTTGGAGTTGGTGTTGAGGCTGCAGGTATCACCGTATCGAAAATTATAGTAAAATGGTTTAAAGGAAAAGAAATGGCATTGGCAATGGGGCTCGAAATGGCATTTGCCCGGCTTGGTACTACTATTGCATTGTTTTCTGCTCCTTTTATTGCTGAGCGATTTAATATAGCCGCTCCTTTCGGATTCGGGGCACTTCTCCTTGTCATTGGCTTGCTTTCCTTCATCATTTATGTATTCATGGATATAAAACTTGATAAAGAATCATCAGCTAAACAAACATTAGCAGAAGATGAATTTAAACCCTCCGATATTCTGTTTATTATTAAAAACAGGGGATTCTGGTATATTGCCATTCTTTGTGTATTATTCTATTCGGCAGTGTTCCCCTTTTACCATTACGGGCCGGATCTGATGGTAAATAAATTTGGAATGATTGAAAGATGGGCAGGATCAATTCCCGCCCTGGTACCATTAGGAACTATTTTACTTACTCCAATTTTTGGAAGTCTTTATGATCGAAAAGGAAAAGGAGCTTCCATAATGATCCTTGGATCAGTTCTTCTCATTTTAGTTCATTTAACATTATTCCTCCCCTTTATAACCAGTGTTATTGTAGCAGCTATCGCTATTATCGTAATGGGTATTGCTTTTTCTCTGGTACCATCAGCCATGTGGCCCTCTGTTCCAAAAATTATCCCTGAAAAACAACTGGGTAGTGCGTATGCTTTGATTTTCTGGTTACAGAATTTAGGAGCTTTCTGGGGTTTTCCATTATTAATAGGAATTATTTTAGATAGAACTAATCCGGGTGTGTTTGATGCCAAACAGGCAGGAGAAGATGTTGTGTATAATTATACCACTACGTGGAGTATATTTATTGGAGTTGCTGTACTCGCCCTGGTATTTGCCTTCCTGCTTAAAGCAGAAGATAAAAGAAAAGGCTATGGACTGGAATTGCCCAATATTGAAAAATAAAGCGATTAGAATAGCGTTTTAGGGTTGTCAAACGACAGCCCTTTTTTTATTCAGCTAAACAATTTATTGTAATTTTAGCTATCAATTTTGAAATCAAATTCTTTATACATCAAAATATAATACAATTATGAGCAACAAAATTTTAAATTTAGAACCAAAAGCAATCTGGAAACATTTCTACAGCCTTACTCAAATCCCGAGACCTTCAAAAAAAGAAGGCGAAATTATTGAGTTTATGAAAAAGTGGGGTGAAGATCACGGATTTGAAACTATCGTTGATGAAATTGGAAATGTCATCATTAAAAAACCTGCCACTCCCGGAATGGAAAACAGGCAGGGAGTGATCCTTCAGGGGCATCTCGATATGGTACCACAGAAAAACAGCGAGATAGACCACGATTTTGAAAAAGACCCCATTGATGTTTACATTGATGGCGAATGGGTTACTGCAAAAGGAACCACGCTTGGAGCGGATAACGGCATGGGCGTGGCTGCAGCTATGGCTGTGCTGGAATCTGATAGTATTCCTCACGGACCTATTGAAGCGCTGTGTACTGTTGATGAAGAAACAGGAATGACAGGCGCTGTGAACCTGAAACCCGGATTACTTGACGGCAACATTCTGATTAATATGGATTCGGAAGATGAAGGCGAATTATATATCGGCTGTGCAGGCGGTGTAGATACCAATGTTAAGTATAAATATACAGAAGAACATGTATCGGGTGGCATTGCAGCTTTTAAAATAATTGTTAAAGGACTGAAAGGCGGTCATTCAGGATTGGATATTCACCTGGGAAAAGGAAATGCCTGCCTTATCTTAAATAAAGTCATGCTGAATGCTTCGGATAAATTCGGATTGCGTTTGGCTCATATTGACGCCGGCAGCCTTCGTAATGCTATTCCTCGCGAAGCCTTTGCAACAGTGGTTTTACCTAAAGAAAATGAAGAGTTATTTTTAAGTTATATCGGGGAAACTGAAAAGAATGAAAAAGAGACTTATAAAGATATTGACCCTGATCTGGCAATAGTTGCTGAAAAAGCTGATTTACCTGCAAATGTCATTGATAAAGAAACACAGAGTGGTTTATTCAATGGTGTGGCTAATTGCCCGAATGGTGTAATAGAATGGGATAAGAACATGCCGGATGTGGTTGAGACATCGTCAAATCTTGCAATTATAAAATCTGATAATGGCACGATTAATATTTCTGTTTTGACAAGAAGCGCCGTTGATGACGAAAGGGACAGGGTAGCTAAGAAAATTGCCGATAATTTTAAGGCTTATGGTGCAGAAGTTACTCATTCAGGTGCTTACCCGGGTTGGAAGCCAAATGTTGATTCTGCCATTTTGGAAACCATGAAAGAGGTATATAACAATAAATTCGGGAAAGTGCCTGAGGTAAAAGTTATTCATGCCGGATTAGAATGTGGTATCCTCGGAGCTACTTATACTAACTGGGATATGATCTCTTTCGGACCAACCATCCGTTTCCCTCACTCACCTGATGAAAAGGTGAATATTGAAACCGTGAAAAAGTTCTGGGAATTTCTGCTGGAGATACTAAAGAATGTACCTGAAAAATAAATATTGAATTAGATATTTTAAACATATCATTTGGGGTATGGTTTTACCAAAACATCAATATTACTGAGTTCTGAGTTTAAAACCCTGCAACTTTTTTACCGCACGTATCATTTCACGTTTTCCTTTGGGACCTGGTATTTTTTCAACATAAAAACCTGCATCCTGTAAATTTCTCTTAACACTTCCTTTGGCAGAATAGGTAACAAAAATACCTTGATCCCTTAGTGTATTATATATTTTGTTGAAAATGTTTTTCCTCCATAGCTCCGGCTGAATATCCGCGGCAAAGGCATCAAAATAGATTAAATTGAAAAAAGCCTGTTTCAAATCAACACCTTCAAACCTCTTCTTAATTTTTTTCAATTTAAAGTGCTCGTTAATTTTAACACATTTGCCCCATTCAGTACTATGCAATAATAAAAACAACCTCCGGCTTTCTGCATTACCAAGCAATTCAGGGTAATTCAACTTTGAATAAATCTCTGATTGTATAGGAAACGGTTCAATGCCAAAATAATTAACCTTTTTTCCTGTTTCGCTACTAATCAAACAAGTTAAAAAAGCATTTAATCCTGTTCCGAAACCAATCTCCAAAACATTGATTTCTTTACATTTATTTGATACTTGTTTAAATCCTGCCTCAATAAAAACATGCATGGATTCTGTAATTGCTCCATATCTTGAATGGTATCCTTCGTTGAGGTCATTTCTAAACAAAGAATGTGATCCGTCTTCCGTATTGAATATCTGGATATTCATGGCTCAAAATTAAACCCGTAGAAAAAAATTTGCAAATTTTTAGTCCGTTATTTTTAAGATAAACCGTAAATTACATTTAAGAATATTTGTAAACCTGATTTCAACGGGTATAATATTATTAAAGTTGCTATTTTCTCCGATTTCGTAAAATGTATATCGATTTTAAATATATAATTATTGGAATTTAATGCTAATATAAATCCTCATCTATCTGTAAAACGCAATAAATCAATATTATTCTGTATTTGGCATAAACATTGAGTAAGGAAAGACGCTAATAACGGTAAGTTAATCTAAAAACAAAATTATAAAATTCAAAATGATGACAAAAAAAGAACAAACAGGTTTGAGTATCATATACGGCCACGCAGGCAAACGTTATGTGTACGAAAGTTACAAAAAGACCGATCCCGGTATGGCAGAAAAATATCTGCAGTTCATTTCTAAAAACCAAACAGTCCAGTATATTTCATGGAATAATACGAAGAAAAAATTTACATGCTGATTATCTTCCGGTTAATGAATAACCTGGAAATCACTTGTTATAAAGCAGGAGAACATTCAGGATAGTATCAGAATGTGTATAAGTATTCTGAAGTATCATTCCCGGATAATTATACATCTCAATTTTTTTCGAACCAACAACGTAAATATTTTTGTTCAGTTCGTTATATCTTAACCCATAAGCCACTTTTCCCGGTAATATATTGTTTAAGGAAAATTGACTGAAGTTGTAAAGATAAATATCATTCTCTGTTCCTATTAATATTTTTTCCTGGTCAATTTTAACTGAAGATATAATTATATCAAGCGCTGATTGCATTTCAGTTAAAGTGTTGTGATATGGATCATACAATTTTATTGTTCCGTGATCATAAGTGTTTGCAACTATGATCACGTTTTCTGTATCATAAGAAAAAAATTCCACAACTTTGTATGTAGAAAATAATTTTTGTTTTTCAACTCCGCTAATAAAATAATAAGTGGATATAAAAGTAGTTCCCCCTATTTTACTTTGTTTGTCAACAAGTATCAGCTCATTGTGCCTGAAAATTCTTGCCGGTAAGTCAAAATCATCTATCCATGAATTAAATATTTGTGTGCCGTAATTATCATAACCCCTGATGTACAAGTAACAAAAAGAAGAGAATAAATACTCATCATAATACAAACAATTAAAAGAATGTATGGGATCGTAAGGAATTACATCCAATTTCCACTCCAGTTCATAATTATCCAAATTGTATGCATTTATATTTATCTGCTTTCGTCCTGCAATATAAAGTTGCTGATACATGGAGCTTACTTCCGAACCGGCATAATCACCATTTATCTCAAATAAAGTGTTAATACTTTGAGAAGTATCAATATCGGAAACCTCAATATAATGTGAGTTTTTCCGGGTCAGAACAAGGATTTTTTCAAACTCACGCTGAATGGCATCAATCTGTATCTTTTGATATTCATTTTTATAATTCAAACCATCATCTGCTCTGATGTGGATATAATAAACACCATTTTCAAGATAGTAATCATCAATTGGATAATTTAACTTTATATGATATGAAGGGGCATCAGGATAATAATAAAAAGCATCAAGAACAGGAATAAATTCTTCATTCACCAAAACTACCTTTACGCTTATTATCTTCTTGTCATCTGTAACGGCGGCTTCCACAAGTATAGTATCCAATACATCGAATTGCTGGTTTATAGAAGGTGAGTATATTGTTATTACAGGATGTTGTGTATCTTCTTCCTTTTTGCACGAAAGAACAATAACTAACAATACGGAAATTATACTAAAAACTAACCGTAAATTCATGACTATAAAAATAGCTAAAAAATTCCAAACGGGTTTGGGTGTACGACAAATTTCCCCAAT
>JADHVR010000080.1 GCA_016783885.1 Bacteroidales bacterium | reverse complement strand
AATATTTGAAAAGCCGTGTGTTTGAGGTTTTATATTCTTTGCACATATAAATTGTTTTTATGATGCAAAGATAAAACAATTACATATTACTTGTGTGATTTATTAACAATTTTTTATCCAATTGTAATCACACCAGTTTATAACTTCAAACATCGAACTAAAAATTTTTTTATTCCGGCACCTGTGTCTGTGCTCCCAGGTTTTTTGACCAGGCCTGGTTTTTACCCTGGTTATTGATCTGTCCGTCTAAGTTAAAGTCATAAGTTTGATAATCCACTTGTGTTCCTGCATTGGGTGTCCAGAATCCCAGTTTATCTTGTTCAGTTATTGTCTGGCTGTAATCGGCATCGCCGCCCATCATTCCGTAAACGCCATTGCCGAGATCAGCTTGTGCGTCAGCACCGCCGTAAGCTTTATCAACCGACTTGGAGAAATCATAAAAAGCCGGTGAGTCACCATCTGAAATAGGTACAGCCGACATAACACCCAAATGGTTCCTGTGCCAGATAATTAGGTATATATTATCATTCAGTTCAATATCATATTTTAACTCCGGTGTTTGATGCCATGGATCTACAGCCCTTCCATCATTTCGCAACATCAATGCCCTGCGCATAACGATTGAATCGGCAGTTGCGGTTTCAGGACCTCCTGTAGTCTCACGAAGTTCTACCAAAATCCAATCCACGATATCGGAAGGAATGGATGTTACGGTTTCATCCCCATTATAATTCCAGGGTGCGATATTAAACGGTTGGGTTAAAGGAATTAATCCTTGCGCAGAAAGGCCGGTATCCATATCAACTCCATTATAAGGTCCCTGAAGCTGGACTGCCGGATCAATGATAATTCCACTTCTGATCAGGATATTTCTTGAAGTATCCACTGCTCCCTGGCAACCAAAGTATCCATAATAATCATTGGATACCGGAACATTCCATATGAGCATGTCGGTGTTTTCGCCTGTAAAATCCGGGGAATTTAAGTCGGTTCCATTCCACTTCCATTGGTAAGGAGGATCATCTATCATAGCATCGAAGCGGAACGTACCTTCTATTTCTTTTCCGGCAATGAGGTAGATGAGTTGGTCATCAACACCATTTAAATCGGTTTGGTAGTTTTCCCAGGTACCATTGTTAATAATATGTCCCTGGCAGTCAATATAGAAATTCCAGTTTCCGTTGTCAATGTGTCCGTTATTAACAATTCTTCCACCAACATTTAGTGTAGCGCTTGTGTTTATTCTGCTTCTTAAGGTATCACGAACATCAATGGAACCGGTAAAATTTACAGATGAGCCAACCCTGATATTTCCGGTAAGGGTTACATCAGGCTCAATCGTAAAGTTTGTCAAATAAGCATAATCATTACCTTCATATTCGAAATCTCCTCCTGTGATCGTTCCATAGAAAATGCCTGAAGTATTTCCGTCTTCACTTGTTAACCTAAATTTTCCTCCGGTTTGCATTGCTAATTCAGCGCCATTCAGGTCGATTACAGATCCGAAGAAACTTACATCACCATCCACAATAATCTCACTTGCAATGTCGGTATCATTAAACTGATTTACTGAAAATTCATTCCCATTGATGCAGGACACGTACTGATCGGCTGTTCCGGCCATATACAGTGCATGGTTACTCCATTCTCCATTATTTATGATGTTACCATGTGAATTAATTGTTAAATTGAATGATGGACCGTTTAATATTCTTCCATTATTTGTGATATTTCCTTCAATTGTCAAACTGGCAGTAGTATTTGTATAGTTAATTAATGTGTCCTGAACCACAATATCGCCGGTAAACGTATTGGTTGACCCAAGTTGAACTTTACCTGCTATCACAACATCTTCCACAGTAGAATTTACCAGACGGGCATTGTCATCCATAAATAGTTGATTGGTGTTACCGGTTAAAACAACATGATCCAGGTATTTTTCTGAAACTGACAAATCACCCTGAATGACAAGATATCCATCATTAAAATCTACCATGCAATTCCTGAAATTTATGGAAGTCGTTGCTGTTGTAATCCCTGTACCGGCATCTGCGTAAAAATACTCACCATAGAATTCCTTGCCCGGAGCCTGATAAATTTCGTGAGTTGAGGTGCCGGAAAGGTGGGTGTTTATATCAATCCAGTCTCCGTTATTTGTAATATTTCCAGTTATATAAACATTGGTATTAAATGAGGAAGCTGGATTTTGAAATACACCATTATTGGTAAAATTTCCATCAATATCGAACGTCATGGTTATCGAATTCGCTGTTTGTAAAGTATCCTGGTTAACAATTTCACCTTCAAATAAAATATTACTTCCATACAGGATCATATTACCTGTAATCGTTACATCGGTAATGACCGCATCTGTTCCGATATCAGCACCCTCTTCCATAAATAAGGTACCGTTATTCATGCTATACCTTCCATCCCTGATCCGTCCATCTGCCAGGCTTAGGGTTAGTCCTTTGGTTACGGGGAATATTATTTCACTGCCATTCATATCCAGGATGGTATTTGAGAAATACAGGTCAGTTATAGCTTCAACCGGAAAGGAATCATCCATATCATTAAATTCTCCGCAGGCAAATTCCTTTCCAGCTCCTAATGTTACATATTGGGTTGTCGTACCGGTAAAATTGGTTCGTGAGGTAGTCCATTCCCCGTTATTTACAATATTTCCTGTTATGTCAAGATACAGGCCGAAACCTCCAATAACAATCACCCCATTATTAGCCAGGTTTCCATCGAATTTCAAAGTAGTATATGTACCCGAAGGATTTGTCAGGGTGTCTTTTATAACAGTTTCCCCATTCATTTCGACGTTGTTGGAGGCAATAAACTCGCCTCCAGCAGTTATATCACTAAATACGGTCTCTCTGACCCTTGCTCCACCGCTTACGTAAATCTCATTATTGTTACAAATAAATTCGCCCCAGTTCAGATCGACCTGAGCACCGATAAAGCTTACTTTTGTTAAGGCGTTTAGCGGGCTGATACTTGTACTGCTTGTATCCTCAACTAAAGGGCACGAGAAATAATGATCGTTCAGGCAGGAAATATTTTGCGTTGTTGAACCTGCAAAATATAGATAATTATTATCCCAGGTTCCATTGTTAACGACATCACTAAAACAATAAATCGTAAAATTAAAATTAGAGTGTGTTATTATGCCATTGTTTGTCAGTGTGCCGTTTACAATAAGTTTTGAAGTTACATTTGTGGAATTGGACAGTGTGTCTTCTACAAAGATATCTCCGTTGAATACACAATAATCCCCCCGGATCAATACATTTCCTTCCAGGGTACAATCATTCAGTTCAACGGTTTGCAGGTATGCATCGTTTTCCAGATATAGTATATTGTTATTCCCGGTAACTATGGCATTTTGTAGGTAGGCAGTTTTTGTATCACTTATCAAATAAAATCCGGCACCTTTTGTTGCACTTAATTCAAGAGATTTGTTATTAAGATTAACCCTGCAATCGTAAAAAGTGAGGTCAGTTAAAGCTGTCAGATTTCCGGTGGCAGCATCTGCAATAAATTCATAACCGCTAAACGTATTTGATGCACCTGATGACAGTGTATGCGTACCGGTTCCGACCAACTCGGTTGTATAAGCTTCCCAGTTACCGTTATTTTCAATATTGCCCTCCATAGTAATGGTAAAATGCCATGAGGTATGCGAATTGGTTATGGTGCCATTATTTGTTACATTTCCATGTACCAAAAGTGTCCGACTGGCACTTAATCGGTTTTGCAATATGGCTCCTGATTCTACGGTAATGTTGTTACATTCATGACTATTATCATAAACTATAACATTACCAGGCCCGGTAATGATTACGTCATCAGTGGCTGTCGGTACAGCGCCTTCCTCCCATGTTGTTGTCTCATGCCAATTGCCACCGGCTGCGGTGGAGTGATATACAGCAGCATTTACACCGTAAAAGGAAATTATCAAAAATGATAAAACCAAAGTTGTTTTGTAAATTAAATTTTTCATGATAGTAATTTTCAAGTTATTAATATTTGAATTTTATTTTTGTATTCTGTTTGATTATCAGTTCTTAGAGCAAAATTGCCGACATCGCCATAAACAGATTTTATTATACTTGTCAATAGCAAGTCATCAATGAAGTAAACTGTCTGATAATGATTGTCTCCTTCGGTTGCTATGAATATTGAAATACTTGCTTTGTCGGGTATTTCATCGGAATTATATTCTATTTGTAAAATAAATCGCTTCCATTCTTTGTTTGCATTTGCAATAAAACAAGAGCCAAAACCAACAGGCTTATCTTTTGAATACATTCTGACAGTTATTTTTAAAGTATCAGTATCGTTGGAGTTTCCTTTATAGAAACCGGAAAGAGTTTGATAGCGGCTTGTTACCTGGAAATTTTCTTCTGTTGAAAGAGAGGCGCCTGTAAAAGACTTAATTACATTATCCCAAACGATGCTAAGTTTTGCCGAATAAGAACCTGAATGTCCGGCAGCTTTTTCCACGTAATAGAGACCGGTTTCATTTTGTGTTTCCCATCCTGCCGGTTCATACGCCTGGTAAGTGTTAAGCTCCCACTCCTCAAATCCGCCATTGGGGACGTTTTGTGAAAAAAGCCCTAATTGACAAATGATTGTAAATACATAAACAACTAAACAGGTTTTCATGTGGTTATGTTTTGATTTTCATTGGTCGTATAGTCTGTCCTGATTTTTTCCGGGAGAACTTACCATAAGAATTTAATTCTACCGATGGCAGAATTAAATTCTTATAGATGTTTAATATGATTTCTTATGTAAAAAATTTCTTTGATGATAAACCAAACTCATTACCATGTGCCGTGATCAATCAGAACTCCGTTATCATACTCCCACCATTCTCCATGGCCATCCGATGTCCATTCAGATCTCCATTCAAGCTGATAATCTCCGTTTTCCCATTCATAAACCTCAACAACACCGGAACCATCCGGGTTTGAAGTAATATCGATTTTAACATCCTCCGGAATTTCAAAGGTTACATAATACACACCATTGTCATCTGTACTCCATGTAACATACATACATATTTCACCTGTCTCAAAATCATACAATCTAAATAATCCGTTTTTACCTTCATTTGACTGCTCACCATGCATGAAGAGAAAGTTGTTTACAACAATACCATCTATAATACCATCAATAACCATATCCCATTCATAGCCGGATGAAGTTTGTGAAATAGTCATTGTTACCGTATATTGGTCTTCTCCGTCGATAACTTCCCATGTGTAAACCCAGGGTGGACCGTTATTGGTTGATTTGTACGGAGCACATTTTTGTGGAGGTATAAAAGAATTAGCAAGACCTGTAAAGCTGTTTGCTAAATTAATAAAACCAACCGTTTCCTGTGCCCCCTGATCTGACGACTGCATCATGGCGTCGGGTACTGCAACTGTTTTTGTTGAAAAAGTTGGTGCTTGTTGTTGTGGTTCGGGTTCGGTATCATCATCCTTAGAGCATGATACAAAAAAGCTTAAAAAAGCTACTGACAAAACCCAGATTAATAAACTTGATTTTTTCATAATGTAATTTGTTTTTAAAAATTAATAATTGAAACTGTGGGGCAAAATTAAGTCCTCAAAATGCGGAAGTCAATAGTTGCAGGACTTATTGAATGAAAAGGCAAAAATCTGTGATGAAATGGGATAAATTAATGAGATGATCACACATAAGAAGCAAGACACAAGAGCCAAGATAAGTTTGTGTTAAAGTGTGAATGTGTTTATATATTCAGTATTTCTTGTTTTATTAATCAGCAATCCGTAACTCATATCCGGTATCAATTTTTAAATTTCCCGGAATGAATAAGACTTTCCAGTATCCTTATCTGTTTAGGAGGAGACGGAATGACAAATTTTTCTCCGTCTTTAAATAATTCACAGGTTTTTGATTTACGGTCGGCTTTGGCAAGATAAGCGGTGTTGATGAGATGTGACCTACTGATGCGGTGGAATTTATGCCATTGCAGCATTTCGTCAACCTTGCCTATATTTACCGTTACGACTTCTTTCCTGTCTTTGTTGAAATGAATTTCCGTATAATTCACATCTGCCTGGCAGAATACGATATCTTCGGGTGAAATATAAATATAGCCGGTGCGGGTATTGAAATATATTTTCCCAGGCTTATTAAGCATATCAAGTAAAACGTCAACTTTGTTTTCGTTAAGCTCATGTTTTTTTTCACATCTGAACCGGTAAACAGCTTCTTTTAGCTCATCGAAGGCAACCGGTTTCAACAGGTAGTCGAATGCAGCAACTTTCAGTGCATTAATGGCGTATTCGACATGAGCCGTTACAAAAATGATAGCAGTTTTGATGCTGTATTTTTTCAGCTCTTTTACCAGGTCGAATCCGGTTTTTATTGGCATTTGCACATCAAGGAAAACAATGTCGGGATTCAGTTTAATGATCATTTCAAGGGCTTCATCGGCATCTGCTGCTTTGCCTGTAATTGTAACATCTCCAAGACGGATAAGCTGCCTTTCTAATACATCCCTTGCCATTTCTTCATCATCAACTATGATTGCTTTAATGACATCTGTTTCTTTCATTATTAGTTGTGTTTCTAATTGCTAATTACTTCCAACTTTATTAATGGTAAGCACTACTTTTGTCCCGGCAGCATTTCCATTTTCGTCTTTTAAATCAATTATTTCCTGTTTAATTTTATGTTTTGTTAATTGATTGTAAAGAGAAAATATCTGCCCGATGATCTGCATTCCTTTTTTTGTGCTGTCTTTATTTAGTTCGGATGCTTTAATTCTTCCCACACCGTTATCTTCAACTGAGATGATCAATTGATCATTCTTTTGTTCGAGGTTGATCATTAGCTTCCCCTTGGTTTTTTTGTGCATCAACCCGTGTTTGATGGCATTTTCGGCATGAGTCTGAATTATCATTTTGGGGACTTCAACCCCCATGTCAATCCCTTCATCAATTTTCACAATAAAATCAAACCTGTCTTTAAACCTGGTTTTTTGTATTGTAATATAATTTTTAACAAACTCCATCTCATCTCTTAATGGTCTGGAGATTTTTTCGCTATCCTGCAGGGTGCTCCTGATCAAACCGGCAAAGCGTGTAAAATAATCATAAACAGTATCCGGATCATTTTTATAAACCAGAGAACCAATCATAGTCATAGCATTAAAAGCAAAATGCGGATCTATTTGGTTTTTTATGGTTTTTAACTGTAATTCCATCCTCTCTTTTTCGATTATCGCTTTTTTCTTTTGATTGTGAATTATACGACTGACCGAAACAAATAAAATAATAATAGAAATAATAATTACAAGGATGATAAACCAGGTGGTTTTCCAGAAAGGAGGAATGATGGTGATCTCCAGCCTCGCTTCATTGTTACTCCATTTACCATCTGAGTTGGTTGCTTTCACTCTGAAAACATACTTGCCTGCATCGAGGTTAGTATAAGTGGCGGAGTTTTGACCGGCAACATAATTCCAGTTCTGGTTAAAACCTTCCATTAAATAAGCATATTGATTTTTTTCGGACATAGTATAATCGAGTGAAGAAAATTCAAAAGAAAATACACTTTCGCGGTAGGTTAATCCAATTTTATCTATGTAAGAAATTTTTTTGGAAAGAAAATAATTATTGTCGATTTTTATGATCTTGTTTTTGCTGACATCTCCTTTAAATCCCTCATGAACAACCCCAACACTTTTATTAAGAATTTTTAAATCGGTAATAATAACGGGCGGGGCGTATGTGCTCTCTTTCAAACTGTCAGGGTTGAAATAATTTACTCCTTTCAGCCCCCCGAAATAAATAGTTCCCTCTTTCGATTTATAATAAGCCCCCTGGTTGAATTCATTACTTTGCAGCCCGTCGCCGGCATCATAAATATTAAATAATGGATTAAAAGGATCATAATCGAATTTGTCGGGTTTATCTTCATTTACCAATAATTCCTCAAAAGCCTGAATATTAAGCATACTGACCCCCCTGAAAGTACTCATCCAAATATTTCCGTCGTTATCTTCTGTAATTCCAAAAATCGCATTGCTCGACAATCCCTGCTCACTGGTAAAGTGCATGAATGTAATATCTTCGTTTGGATGCAATGCCACATTAAGCCCACCTTGAGTTCCAAGCCACATCCTTTTCTTACTGTCGAAAAAAATTGACCAGACATTATTGTTTGAAATGCTACCAGGTTCATCAGGTTCATTTTTGAAAGTTTTGAAAGTTTTATTCTTTTTATCATAAATGCTGATGCCACCTTCAAAAGTGCCGACCCACAGATTTCCGTAATTGTCTTCCGCAAGTGATATAATAGTATTAGATGAAATGCTCTTTTCGTTTTCAGGTTCAGGCAAAAATGCCTCGAATTTTTCAGTTTTTTTATTAAACCTGTTAAGTCCGCCTCCCCTGGTTCCAATCCAGATGATTCCTTCTTTGTCTTCAAGCATAGTAAGAATCCGGTTGTTTGAAAGGCTTTCCGGGTCTTTCTTGATTTTTTTATAAACCTTAAATGTTTCACTTTCCCTGTCAAAAGCATTCAACCCACCTCCATAAGTTCCTGCCCAGATGACACCGTCCTTATCTTCGACCAAAGCCCAGACATTATTGCTTGAAAGGCTATTCTGAATAAAGTTATTTGTTTTGTAAACGATAAACCGGTTTTTTTCTTTATCCAGTCTGTTTAACCCACCTCCTTCAGTACCAATCCACAAAGTATTAAAATGGTCGATTAGAATAGCGTTTACACTATTACTTGATAATGTCATCTTTTTTCCCGGCTTTGCATCAAAAACCCTAAACTTTTTACCTTTTGCATCAATTTTAATAATGCCTTTGTCTGTTCCTACCCAAATAATTCCAGAGTTATCTTTAAAGATACACCATACGTTATTGTTAGAACCGGTTTCAGTATTTGAAGGATCACAATTAATGCTTTTACATATTAAAGAAGGGTACTGAAGTAACTTTAGCCCTTTCCGTGTACCAAACAAAATGTTACCGTTCTTTTTTGGTAGAACAGACCATACTGTTTGCGGCTGATCCTTATTTGCGTTTGATAATTTATGAAACTTTTCAGTTTTTAAGTTTAATTCCCACAACCCTCTATTTGTACCGAGAATTATATTTCCATCTGCATTTTGGTTTATTGACCATATTGCCAGTTCATTAATTTTTTCGTCTTTTATAATATTTGTTATCCTGTGGAAGTTTCCTGATTGCTCATTAAACCTGCATATTCCTTTTATAGTTCCAATCCACATCGATCCCAGATTATCCTTAAAAAAGCTAAGAACCATGTCAGATGAAATAGTATTTGTATCGCTCTCAGAAAATCTGTAATAGTTAAAAATCTGATCTATGGGATCGAACAGACTAATACCTTTATTCGAACCCGCCCATATTTTCCCATATTTATCAACTGAAACCGCCCAAATAGTATTATCCGAAACAGAATTAGTATCAGCAGGTGAGTTAATAAAAGAAGTAAATCTGCCAGTTTGTTTATCAAGCCTGTTCAAACCGCCGCTCATTGTGCCTGCCCATAAATATCCTTCGTTATCTTCACATAACGAAAGAATATAATTATCAGACAAACTTGTTGAATCGGATGGTTGGTTTTGATAATAGGTGAAATGATACCCATCGTATTTGTTTAACCCATTCTGTGTTCCTATCCATATAAAACCATCCCTGTCCTGCAAGATACAGTTAACAGTGCTTTGCGAAAGACCGTCTTCTGATGTTATACGGTCGTAACAATATATATCCTGACTTTGGAGGGATATAAGAGGCAGGCTAATGAGAAGTACTGCGACCAAATGTTTCAGGCGGAGAAAAAGTATCATTATTTGTTTAGAGAAATAAGTCAATTTATCTGATAAGTTAAAATAATACAGCAAAAATAAGAAAATCATCCGATAAATAAAAAACCCCGCTTAAATGAGCGGGGTGTAAATGCATGTGTTTGCATAAAATTTGCGAAGATGACCTCCATTGAGGCACTTTAAGTACTACATCTGCTACATGCTTTCAAAAAGCCTGAACAGGGTTTCTTTTTTACGTGAAGAAACCGGAACTATTGATTTGTTATCCATAACAAGATGTCCGCCTTCGGTTTTTTCATACCTTGAAATATGGTCAAGATTGACAAGGTGAGATTGGTGAGTTCTGAAAAATCCGGCTTGCTCCAACATTTCGGTGTAATCCTTCAACGTTTTTGAAACCATTAGCTTTTCACCATTGTCAATATAAAAGTTGGTATAATTACCATCTGCCTCACAATGAATAATATCCTTTACATTCACAATATGAATGCTTTCGGCGGTTTTCAATACTATTTTTCTGATCTTATCAAGGTTTGAAAGAAAGGCGCTTAATTTTAATTCAGTTTCTTCTTTATGTATTGATTCGCTTGCTTTTTCAACGGATTGTAAAAGCTCTCCGGATGCCACCGGTTTCAATATATAATCGAGGGCGCTGAATTTGAAGGCTATTATTGCATATTCTTCATGTGCTGTAATAAATATGACTTTGAAATTTATTTTTTCGAATTTTTTTAACAGGTCAAATCCTGTACCGTCAGGCAGGTTAATATCTAACAGAACAAGGTCGGGGTTTTGCGTATTAATAACATCAAACCCCGATTTAACATCATCGGCTTGTCCGGCAATTTTTAACTTTGTCGGGCTTAATTGAAGAATATTAATGATAGTTTCGCGGGCTTTTGGTTCGTCGTCTATTACTACAACAGATATCATAGGAAATTAATTTGGCACCTGAGAAGTACTTCCGATATTGATTAACCAAACATTATTTTTATCCTTATTATTAATCTGACCGTTCAGATTATAATCGCCTGCTTCATACCCCCTTTTCCCAGCTATTATCCACCATATTGAAGTTTTATCGGCATTATTAATAATACCGTTGGCATCACCATCGCCGCCAATCATTCCATAAACTCCTCCGCCAAGGTTTTTGTGAGCATGCACTCCCCCGTACACTTGATCAACACCGGAAGAAAAATCATAACTGTAAATACCTCCCGATTCAGTAACGGGATAAGCTGACATAATTCCCAAATGGTTCCTGTGCCAGACGACAATATACAGATTTTGTAAATAAGGAATATGGAACTCCAAATTACTGGCTCCATCAAGCCCGGCAATAGTTCCGTTTTTCAGAAGAAAACCTGCTTGCCTGTCGAACATAGCAGCATTATTAGCTGAGCCGGCATCTGTTGCGTCCCTAAGTTCTACCAATACCCAGTCGGTTATGTCTGAGTTTGGAATTGCAACTACTGATTCCGAACCATTGTAATTCCATGGGATTGTGTTGTAAGGTTGTGATAATGGAATGTAACCTCCCGAATTAAGATTTGTATTCATTTCGGTTCCGCTATAGGGACCTTCGAGGAACACTTTCAAATCAACAAATAAAGTATAATTGAAGTAAAGTTTAAATCTCTCAGGGTCATCACTTGGGTTTGCCGTGAAAGTGTAAACCGAATCTGTCATCAGGTTAATAAACACATTATCTTTGGTGTCTTCCATGTGAATAGTAACTGAGGGGTCGAAAGTATATAAACACGTAGCTGAGATGGTGTATGTTGTATCATATCCTACCTCAAAGCCCAACTGAACTTCAAGATTAGTAGTGATTTCAGGTAATGCATTCACGGCAAGATTACAACAGGGAATAATCGAATACAACTGGGGCGCTGCATAAATTCCCGGTAATTTATAAGCATCATAGTCAGAATCAAAACCTGCAGTAGCATCAGGAATAAATATTATTATTGTCTGATCGCTGTATCCATTGCCTACTGCCGTCAATATTAAAAGATCATCAGTTAATGGACTCTTTAATGATTTGATATCATTAAATAATTGTCCATTAACGTTTTGAAAAGACATAGCTAACATAAAGGTTAACATTAGCCAGAAGGTAACAAAAATCATCGGATTTGTTTTTTTTAATGTTTTCATTTTTTTGGAGATTTGGTTTATAATATACAGATTAATAAATATTTATTTCAGGTTGACAAATGTATGGTTTTAAAAAGTCGAAGGTAAAATACAAATAATTTTTGAATTGAGTATGTAATAATAAAAAAAGTTATATTTTGAATTGTTTTTTTATTCAATATGTCTTCATGCTTACTTTTACCAGCCTGCAATATTTTTCCTCTTTGGCGCAGGAAGGACAATATTTGTGCTTACTTACATATTCAAGCCCGCAATTTGGACACCGGTAATGAACAGTTTTTATCAAATGTTTTTGAGGAGAGATTAAGGCATATATAATACCAATAACCGGTGTAAGAATAATACTGATAATAAACGCTTTTATGCCTCCGCATGCCCTGTATGTTCCTATTTTAGCAACTGTGGCTGCAATAAACAAATATATTGCTCCAGCTATTAATAAAAATTCTATATCAGTATAATCAATATAATTCATTTTGATTTAGTGGGCCCACCTGGACTCGAACCAGGGACCACTTGATTATGAGTCAAGTGCTCTAACCAACTGAGCTATAGGCCCAAATTATTGTTCATTTTTCATTTTTTGATTAACTATTTTTAAATTACTTTAGTCAATCAAAAAAGAACATATTTGTTCTAAAAAAGGGGTGCAAATTTACAAATTAATTTTAAAAAAATTTAATTTATTTTTGCTTTTCTTATGATGCAAGTTAAAAATATCAAAAACATTATTTTCGATTTTGGGGGAGTTATTATAAACATTGACCATCAAAAGGTAGAAAATGCTTTTATAAGTCTGGGAGTTGATAATTTTGATGAACTGTTTAATAAAGTTTCACAAACAGAACTATTTCAGAAACTTGAAAAGGGATTAATAAGTCCCCGGGAATTCAGAAATACAATCCGGGATATTTCCGGCATTAATGTTACAGATGAAATCCTTGACTTTACCTGGAACCAGATCATTGGTGATTATCCAACTGGAAGGATTAAATTACTCAAAAAAATCGGCAATAGATATAAACTTTTTATATTGAGTAATACCAATAAAATTCACTACGATTATTACATAACTCAATTCAGAAAAGAATTCGGATTCGAATTTCAATCTTTGTTCGATAATACTTACTGGTCGTTCAAAATTGGAAAACGAAAACCGGATATAGATTCTTTTCAATATGTTATAAGTAAAAATCAATTAATGCCTGAAGAGACATTGTTTGTTGATGATTCTTTTCAAAATATTTTAGCTGCCAGGCAACTCAATTTAATTGCTTATTTTTTAAAACCGGACACGGATATTACTGATATGTTTGAAGAAGGTATTTTGAAAGATAATATTGTTACCAATTTATAGTGCCTAATCCCGAACCCGATAGTTATCGGGTTTCGGGATAAAGTTCAAAGTTAATAATCATTCTAACATAAAATATATAATTTTACCACACTTAATCCATTTAACTATAGAATGATTGAATTCTTACCATATCTAAAAGATAAATCTTTTTTGCTGAAAATCTCAACATTAATTCTGATTATAGCCGTATCTCTTGTGCTATCAATGGTTCTTGGAATTATTATTGCTATCCCCATTTTCGGATCAGGAATTTTACAACAACTGAACGATCTTAATGATTTTAATAACCCGTTTACGATTAAAGTTATAAAGTATTTCCAGGTTGTGAACCAGGTGGGCATTTTCATTTTACCGGTTTTGTTTTTTGCTTACCTTGAAAACAGAAATATTGGTGCTTATTTAAAAATCGACCGGAGACCCGGTTTTATCCCTGTGTTGTTGTCCATACTGATGGTCATAGCTTCCATACCTGCCATTAACTGGATGGTAGAGGTTAACCGGCAAATGAGCCTTCCGGATTTTTTGCAGGGTATTGAAAGCTGGATGAAGGAAACGGAAGAAAGAACAAACGCGCTTTCCGAAGCTTTTTTAAATATAAATACAGTTTCCGCTTTAATAATTAATTTGGTTATAATAGCCTTTTTAGCTTCCGTTGGTGAAGAATTTCTTTTCAGAGGTGTGGTTTTACGATTGTTTAACGATTGGCTTAAAAACAGCCATTTGGCGATAATTATTTCTGCAGTCTTGTTCAGTGCATTACATTTACAGTTTTATGGATTTTTACCAAGGATGATACTGGGAATTCTTTTCGGATATGTTTTTATTTGGACAGGAACATTATGGATTCCTGTTATTCTGCATTTTATTTTTAACGGGTTAACGGTTGTAGCAGCATATCTTTTTAACAGGGGACTTATTTCAACAGATATTGAATCGTTCGGTACAACTGATGATAAATTCCAGATTATCGGGAGTTGTATGGTTACAGTTATTTTCTTGTTATTGATTTATCTGAGAAAAAATAAAACAGTGATTTATAAAAATAAAAAAGAGGAAACATACATCTGATATTTCCTCTCTTTTTAAAACTATGATTTTTTTATTTTTGTACAATCGCTTTTTTCTTAGTTGAATAGTTTATCTTGAAAGCACCCACCTGTCGCAGCTCTTGTTTTACATCGGTTACAATTCCCATCCTTGTTTCTTTATCTACTTTAAGTGAAGTTGTAAGAAACGGTCTGTCGGCTTCATCTTTCGACTCCCTTTCAAGCTGGACGAACTCCCTGATGTCTTTTACATCTGCAAACATATCATTTAATTGAATACGTGAATCTGTTCCTAATTTTGTATTCAACGGGGGTCCGATATAAATAAAACTAACCAGCGACTTCTTTTCAAGTTTCTGCACTTGGGTTGCTTCCGGTGCTGATATCCTGACTAAAACAGTTGCCTCCCTCATGGTTGTTGTTACCATAAAGAAAAACAATAACATAAAAATAATGTCAGGTAATGATGCAGTTGATATTCCCGGGGTTTTTTTACCACCTTTTTTTCTGAATTTAGCCATATTAACGTCCTCCTATATCTTCTGGTTCAGCTTCTGAAATAGCCATAGGAATCGCCTTTTGGATGGCTTTGATTTTCTCATTATCCGACAATTTGGAAAACTTCATTCCAAACTTGTCCATCGAAAGCTCATCCCTTAATTCACTTACGGCTGCCGCAAGTTCATTCTGAACCTGTATATACATATCATAAGAAGTACCACGGTCATTTTTAAGAGAAATAATTCCTTTTGTTACCCATACATCCCCTCCAAATAATGGAATATTTACCAGTCTTTTTTCAGGCATATCTTCCGGGCTATTGGGATCCAATAAATTAGGATTACTTAAAAAAGCTTTAGCCTGTTCTTTTAAAAGACTAATATGTCCGCCTTTTCCTTCAACCATAAGTCTGTCTCTGCTATTAACCAATACTTTGAAAATATTCCTTTCCTTGACTTTTATATCTGGCATCTCTTCGGGTGGCGGTGGAGGAAGCTTCCTGGTAATCCCCGTATCTATATCCATTGTTGTTGTAACAAGGAAAAAGATAAGAAGCAGAAAGGCTATATCAGCCATTGAGCCTGCATTTATTTCGTTTATCGGTCTTGCCATAATGTACTCTTTTATTTAAAAAAACTGGAAATCCCTGAAAATATTATTGAAATCACTGCTAATCCACCTATAATATATGTGAAATACAATGAAGCCCCAACCCATTTGGAAGTAACAGCAGTGGTCTTTAGCGTTTCAAGTTGCTCAAGGTTAAAAGTGTTATGTGCAACTGAATAACAAATAAACCCAATAATCACAAGCACTACAATACCTCCTAAAAGTTTAAGGATATTTTTCGGATTTTGGATCATGAAAATAACAGGGAAAAGAATGGCAAAAAATGCAGTTAAGCCAATTGCGATATAACCGAGCAAAATATAATTATTTAACACATTGCTTCCTACTAATCCCTCTTCTCCTTTAACCAATACAACAATCTGTAATATTATTGCAAGGGCAATAAAAATAATGGAGATTATTTTAAAAATTGTTAAGATTGTCTTATCCATAATTATTTGTTTTTATGTGCGTATTTTGCAAGAATGTCAACGAAAGTGATGGAACTGTCCTCCATATCATTTACAAGGCTGTCGATTTTTGAAACCAGGTAGTTGTAGAAAATCTGCAGGATAATTGCAACTATCAAACCGAATACGGTAGTCAAAAGAGCCACTTTGATACCTACTGCAACAATAGCCGGAGAAATATCACCAACAATAGCGATCATATCAAATGCCATGATCATTCCGATAACTGTTCCCATGAATCCGAGCATCGGTGCCAGAGCTATGAATAAAGCAATCCAGCTTAAACCTTTTTCCAATCGTCCCATCAAAACACCGCCATAAGAAACGATTGATTTTTCAACAATGTCCAATCCTTCGTTTACCCTGTCCAATCCCTGCAGGAAAATACCAGCAACCGGGCCTCTTGTGTTTTTGCACACTTCTTTGGCTGCATCAATTCCGCCGTTTTCGAGTGAGGTTTCAACTTTGTTGAGTAATTTCTGTGTGTTCGTTGTGGATAAATTCAGGTAAATGATTCTTTCAATTGAAAGTGCCAGACCAAGTATCAGGCACAAAAGAACAATACCCATAAATCCCGGGCTACCTTCAATGAATTTTTCTTTTAGAACCTGGTGGAAGGATTTAGACTCCTCAACTACCGGTTCTTCCATTATTATATCTGTGGATTCATCTTCAATTATTTCTTCAACCACGGTACCCGAATCGGTTTGTTCAACAATTGTTTCATCCACAACTTCTTCCTGCGCTATAATTACATTTGTAATTCCGAAAGTTAGCATTCCTGCTATCGATAAAAAAGCAATTAATCTTTTCATAGTTAATTTTTATTAATTAATAAATTTTTAAACTTGTAATTCATTAAAATTATCACTTAACTTGCGGAGAGAGAGGGATTCGAACCCTCGGTCCCGCTGTGGCGGGACACACACTTTCCAGGCGTGCACCTTAAGCCACTCGGTCACCTCTCCTGTTAAGTTATTTAGGTTCTTTACTTTTCATAAATTGGGGGCTAAAGTACAAAAAAAATAATATAAAAAAGATATGATGATTTTTTTTTTAATTATTGTATGATCATTTCTCCTGTTATGGATGTTTCAAATAGCTCCATTACTTGATCCCTGTTTTTCAAGAAATTTGAATAATTCGAGTGCGTTTTGTGTAGTTGTTTTAGCCACTTCCTGTGTTGTTATGTTTTTTATTTCTGCTATTTTTTCAGCTATATAAAAAGTATAAGCGCTTTCATTTCTTTTTCCTCTAAAAGGAACCGGTGTTAAAAACGGTGAATCCGTTTCGAGTATTATATTTTTCAGGTCAATTTTTTCGACGACCTTATCCAAACCTGAATTTTTGAAAGTAACAACTCCTCCTATTCCCAGCATAAAGCCAAGGTCAATGATTTTATAAGCCTGGTTAATATTTCCTGTAAAACAGTGAAACACACCTTTTAATTCAGGACTGTTTTGTTTTGAAACGATACTATAAATTTTTTCGAAAGAATTACGGGAATGTATAACAAGAGGAAGTTCGTATTTTTTTGCTAATTCAATCTGATGACTAAATGCTATTTCCTGTTCCCTTG
>JADHVR010000079.1 GCA_016783885.1 Bacteroidales bacterium | reverse complement strand
GAAACACTTCAACAACCACCGGCACAAAGGTCGCCATCGGTCGTTCCTTGCTAAGGCAATATTATGAAAATTATGAGTAAAAAATACGTATATTTGAACCGAAATTAAAATAGTCCGATTAATAGGGGGCTAAACCATTTGTTTTATAAATTCATTTTTGATTATTTTTGAAATTCATAATTTTAAATATCTTTTAAAATGAAAAATATTGATAATTACAACTTTAAAAATAAAAAGGTACTGATCAGGGTTGATTTTAATGTACCTTTAAACGAAAAGTTTGAAATAACAGATACAACAAGAATTGATGCAGCCATTCCAACCATTAAAAAAATTCTTTCGGGAGGAGGTTCGGTTATACTGATGTCACATCTTGGCAGGCCAAAAGAGGGACGTGAAGAGAAATTCTCACTGAAACATATTGTTCCTTATTTATCAGAACAACTTGGAGTTTCAGTAAAGTTTGCAGATGACTGCATTGGCGATTCTGCAAAAAAAATGGCTGCCGGATTACAGGGGGGCGAAGTTTTATTGCTTGAAAATCTGCGATTCTACAAAGAGGAAACAAAAGGCGATGAGGCTTTTGCTAAAAAGCTGGCATCATTAGGAGATGTTTACATGAACGACGCATTCGGAACCGCTCACCGTGCTCATGCTTCAACAGCCGTTATCGCTAAATTTTTTCCGGAAGATAAGATGTTCGGCTACATTATGGAAAACGAACTGAAAAATATTGATAAAGTCCTTCACGAAACCAAACGACCATTCACTGCTATTCTTGGTGGAGCAAAAGTTTCGGGCAAGATAGAGATAGTTAATAATCTTATGAACAAGGTTGACAACCTGATTATTGGCGGAGGAATGATGTTTACCTTTATTCATGCTATCGGAGGTAGTGTGGGGAAGTCTCTTATCGAGGATGAATTGTTTGAGGTGGCGCTGCATATTATAGAAGGAGCCAAACAAATGGGCGTAAATCTTTACTTGCCTGTTGATACGATTATAGCCGATAAATTTGAAAATGATGCAAATAGAAAGGTATCGGATGTAAAAACAATCCCCGAAGACTGGATGGGATTAGATATCGGACCGGAATCAATTAAGAAATTCACGGAGGTCATAGAAAATTCTGCCACTATTCTCTGGAACGGACCTATGGGTGTATTTGAAATGGACAATTTTGCCGATGGAACCAAAGCCATTGCCGAGGCGGTAGCACAAGCCACAGAAAAGGGTGCTTTCTCTCTTATCGGGGGAGGTGATTCTGTTGCAGCCATTAATAAATATGGATTAAAAGATAAAGTAAGCTATTTATCAACCGGCGGTGGAGCTATGCTCGAATATATCGAAGGGAAGGAATTGCCGGGTGTGAAGGCGATTAAAGGGTAATCAGGTTAAGCCAAAAAAGCGAAAGATTTAGCTTATATAGTTTAAACCTTAAGCTTCTCTCCTTCCGATTTAGCTATAATAACTGCTCCGCAGCTATCGCTCCAAACGTTGGTGGCAGTGCGGAACATATCGAGGATACGGTCAACAGCGAGGATAAGCCCCACTCCTTCAAGAGGTAAGCCAACAGCTGTTAGTATTACTGTGATCATCACTAATCCTGCCATGGGGATTCCGGCAGCTCCGATGGATGCCAGAAGAGCTGTAATAACGACAATTACTTGTTGAAAAAAAGTGAGATCAACGCCATAAGCCTGGGCAATAAACATGGCAGCTACACATTCATACAAGGCTGTACCGTCCATATTGATGGTGGCTCCAAGTGGTAGCGTAAAACTTGTGATCTTGTTCGACACTCCGTCATTATCTTCTACTGCCTGCATTGTTAACGGTAATGTTGCACTCGAAGATGATGTTGAAAAGGCAGTTAACAAAGGTGTTGTAACAGCTTTAAAATGCTTTAAAGGATTCACTTTCCCAATAAATCGCGTAAGTACCGGCAATGTAATAATTGCATGGATGGCAAGAGCCAATAAAACTGACAGCATATAAATTCCCATTCGTTGTCCTAATTGCAGGATATCAGATGACCTGCTTACCTGCAAAGCTACAATACCAAATACACCAAGGGGTGTAAACTTTATTACAAACATGGTTATCTTCATCATTACATCGAAAGTGGCATTGAAAAAATTAGTCAAAACCTTTCGGGATTTAGAACCTGCTTTGATAATAAAATAACCAAATATAATGGCGAAAAAAATAATTGAAAGCATTCTGCCGTTTGCAAAAGCTTCAAAAATATTCGTCGGAATGATTTTTAATAAAGTTTGCCCGAATGAATCCCTTGCCATATCTAAACCTTCCACTTCCTGACTAAAACCCAGGTCAGCACCTACGCCGGGTTGAATCATGTTTACAAAAAATAAACCTGTGAGGATAGCAATAGTGCTTGTCATTATATAATAAAGCATTGTTTTTAATCCCAGCCTGCCCAGATTTTCAGCAGTACCGATATTAGCAACACCTGAAATAATAGAGCTTAATATGAGAGGCACAATCACCATTCTCAATGCCCGCAGGAAAATATCACCCATCCAGCTTATATATTTCACATATTCCGGGAAATACATACCGTAAAGGATACCTAAAAACAAAGCAATAAGAATTTGCCAGTGGAGTTGGAGTTTTTTCATAGAAATAAACATATAAGAAGTGCTAAAATTAGGAAATTCTTTTAATATAATATTTTGCAAATTATGAATTATTCAAACCTTTTCAAATTCCCTTTATAAAATCCCCGCTCTGGTGTATTGATCCTAGCACATTGAAGTTTGTAAATTTAATGCAAATGATATGGCGGTTTGCAACTTGTTTCCTCGCAATTAACTGTACAGGTTGGATTTTCCTTTTCATTTTGACTTATATATGGTATTTTTCGACAAGTCAGGTCTCTTGCACACAGCCCTTCCGATAATTATCGGAATCGACCTGACATGTCTGCCCCCCCGCTCCTCCGGATTTATGCGGAGGCAAGTGCGATGGATAATCCGGAGGTAAATAACAACAGGATTCCAGCTTTCCATAGAATGTCATAAGTGAGGCTGGCAGGTGTAATCCGCTTATAAAGTTATTAGGTGCCAAAGAATAATTTCCTAGTAGTTTTCTGCTATATTTTTACGTAAAATTATATTTTTCTTTGGTGGGTATTTTTATTTCAAGATTCTTTATCGAAAAAAATAAAAAATTTTATCCTGAACTACAACAAGTTAAAAAATTTGTTAATAAAAAGTCGGAAAATGAGGGTAACCTTTTGGCGATTTATAGAATTAACTACTTAGAAGAATAAGAGTATTATATACTTGAATGTGAAAAAAACCTGATCATGATGCTAAGATCATTTTACAATCCTTTGTACAGTCTTAAAACCATTGTTAGTGTAGAGAGAGAGTTCAAATTCCAACCCCGTATCCCAAAGTTTCGGGAAGAACTCAAAACATCCAAAATCAAATGTCATACATCAAACGAAGCGAAGCCTGCCCGACTTCGTCTTTCAGGCGGGCAAGCCCGTATGGGCACTAAACATAAATTCAGTATTTTTATAAACCAATAAATTTTTAACTTATGAAAAAAATCAGAATTATCACAGGATTAACAATTGCTGTCATTATTGGTGGAGCAATTGTAATTAATTCTTGCACAAAGCATGAAAATGAAAGTGAAATTGATTTTAAAGATCAAACCGTTGAACTCTCGGAAGAAAACCAGGCATTTATTAACCGCTTGGTTGATTTTAAGGAAAAAATTGAGTGCTTAAAACAAAACCCCGGTTACAAGAACGGGGAAAAAATAGACGCTACCGAAGCAGTAAAAAGTATGGAAGATTTATTTAATGTATCGCATGGTTTCCCCGATGAACATTATGGAAACACAAAAACCGACGCGGTTACGGTTCAGATTGCCGTTGATAACAACCATGAAGTACTTATGGATGATGTTGTAGTAAAATACGATGAAATTAAAAACATTGTAACACAGTTTTATTACAATAGCGGTTTTACCGAAAAAGGATTTTTACTGCTTGATTTGGAAAAAAGAGAAATTGCTAATAACCAGTTAGAAATAAGCATTAGGTCGGTTACAGGCGAAAAAGATGAAGGTTGGGAACCGTTTGGGCCGGATGATAACTGGTGGTTTGGCTACCAGAAAGGTGATTGCGAATTGAATGGTGACGGTGATGCAGCAATAAAAATTCAGGAAGCATTAATGAACCACAAACCTCTTTATTATCCTCCTCCCGGTTATCGTTTTGGATATAGCGATTATGAACAAATTCCATTATTCGGCCATGAATACAAAGATGAAAACGGGGAATATCTTATTTTTTATATTGAGAATGCGGCCGGTAATTTTACATGGGAGGACAAATGCCTTCATCTCGTAGGCAATGAAAATGAATTGAATTTCCATTTTAATGGAGAAGAAACAGTTATTTATTGGCTTTTACCCAACGACTTAAACAAACCTGAAAACTGGACTTTTATGGAGTGTTTAATTGAAGGAAAAGAAGAACTAAATCCACATGTAAATGATATTCCTTGTATTCATCACAATAATGATCTTACATATGCACTCAGGTATCTGATACCTATCGGTATAATTGAACCACCGGTAGAACTTTAAAATTTACAATTATTAGTAATATGGTACGGGTATTTATAAATTGGGTTTTTCTACTTGGATTTTTCAGTATTAGTTTAAGCCAAACATCTTTTGAAATTGGATTGAACTCAGAAGAAGATTGTAAAGTATGGGAAGCAAACATTGATAACAATGGAAGTGTAATTTTGGTAGGAAATATTGGCCCATATATTGGACTTGACTATGATGCATTTGTAATAAAGGTTAACCCTGATGGTGATTATATAACAAAACGATTTGACTTACTGGATACACTTAGTGTATTTAGCACAGTTGAAATATTAGATAATGGTAACTATTTTATTATAGGCTCCTATAGTTTAGAAGAAAACTATTTACAAAGAGACAATCTATGGATTGTAATACTTGATGAGGAACTAAACCTTATTTCTGAAAGATCCTATCAAATAAGAGAACCTTATGTTGGCTTCGGGACCTCCGCCTGTTCATTAATTGATAATGATGGAAATATTGTTCTTGCAGCAATTGCGGGAGATGAAGACTCAAAAGAAAAAACAATATTTGCCGATTTTGCTTTTTATAAATTCAACCAACAGGGAGATACTTTAGTAAGTAAATATTACTCTTATATATGGGATGAATTGCCATGGGAACTCAGACAAATGCCAAACTCCGATAATATAATGCTGATAGAAAGATGTACTTATTATAACAACCACAATGAACTGTTGTTTATTGATACAGATTTGAACATTCTAAAAATTAATAATTGGGCGACAATAGATATGGATGGCGATGTAAGTAGTGATTTTTGGTGTACGGATACTTCTTTTCTTGTTTCGGGACGTGGAAGCTGGAATATGGATGGATATTATGAATATTTTATTAATGTGTATCTTATGGATACATCTGCCAATATTCATCAGGAATTGGTACTAAATAAAAATGATACTATTGATTATTCGGCTTGGCGTAATAGTATGGCTTATGCAAATGACTCAACTATATATATTGGTGGTTTTCAAAACCCATTTGGTTTTTGGTTAACCGATCCTACCATAGTTGAACTCTATGTAATTGATAAGAATATGAACCTTTTGGGGTATAAAGAACTGGGAGGAGATGCAAATTATGAAGTCTGGGGTATCATAGCTACCGATGATGACGGTTGTTTAATTTATGGTACAAGTTACACCAACGATTCGGTACCCGAAAGGGATGTACATATATGGAAGGTGCTTCGCGAGGAAATCAATATTATTACTAAAATAACCGAAACCAACCAAAACATACCGAATTTTGATATATATCCTAATCCGGCTGTAAATGAAGTTAATTTAAAACTAAATAAAAACAAATCGTGGGACAATCTCACATTTTCTATATTCACCATAGATGGTAAAAAAGTGTTCCAAAAACAAATTCAGGGAAAAGGAAACATGCTTAACATTAACATTTCAAATTTATCAGAGGGTATTTATGTTTATCGAATATTTGAAAAAAACAATTTAATAACAAACGGAAAATTCATTAAAAAATAAAAAAATGAAAAAAGTATTATTTATATTAAGTATTGTAATAATTACAAGTACAGGAATTAGCCAAAATTCTAAAGATGAGTGTGTATCGTGTAAAGACAATGAAGTGGATTTTAAAAAATATGCCAGCGCTATAGGTACTGGTAATATTTCCAGTGCTGATCAATCATTTGCCGGTGGTAGTAGAAGTACTGCTTCCGGTAATTTATCCTTTGCATTCGGCTACCAGGCAGTTGCCGGTGGTATCTCATCCTTAGCTTTCGGATATCAGGCACAAGCAACCGGCATGTACTCCGTAGCTATTGGCCGAGGTTCCGTAGCTACCGGTGATGCTGCATTTGCAATAGGTTATAAGAATACCGCACAGGCCACTTCGTCTTATGTATTCGGAGAGAATTTGAAATCTGTTGCCGGTGGAACTGTAACACTTGGAATGGGGGCAGGTGCAGGAGAAAATAATTTAAAAAATAATATAGCATATAGTTTAATGGTGGGATTTAATAGTGATGTGCCAACCTTTTTTATAGGCGAATCAAACGGTCTAGGTACCACAGGCAAAATTGGTATTGGTAACATAACCGAACCACAGGCTAAGTTGCATATTCTGGGTGATGCCGGTTTGTTTAATGAAAACGATGCTTCATTATTTATTCAATCTTCAGGTAATTATTTTTCAACTATTTGGCTTGGAGATACAGAGCATAGTATAATTGCCAAGCCAGGTTCTGATATAACATTTAAAACCGGTACTAATAACAATTTTGTTTTTGAAAATGGTAATATCATACAAACGACAGGTTTTTATATTGCCTCTTCCCAAATAAAAGCCCCCGATGCCAACGGACTTAACCTTACCGGACAAAACGGAAACGGTATTTTTATTGAAGATGGGGGTAATGTGGGGATAGGAACGACAAATCCTGTTGCTCAAATCGAATTAGCTGATTTTGGCACTGCAGGAAGTATGAACCTGAAAATTGGTAATGATGTTTATCTTTCGGATGTTGACCAGGCCAACACTTTGGGAATTTACGGATATCAGGATAATACCACAGGAGCTATTAAGCTCGGTAGTAATGGGCCTAAATTATACGGTATAAATGGCAATCTTGGTATAGGCACAACCGAAACAACAGGTTATAAACTGACTGTTGCAGGCAAAATTTTAGCAACAGAATTAAAAATTGTTGAAAATGTCCCTTCTTCAGATTATGTGTTTTATGATGATTATGACTTAAGATCATTATCCGAAGTTGAAAGCTACATTGGCAAACATAATCATTTACCTGATGTGCCATCGGCTGATGAATTTAAAGAAAATGGTTACAACGTAGGGGAAATGGACGATTTATTATTAAGAAAGATTGAAGAATTAACACTCTATCTTATTGAACAACAAAAGATAATTAACAAACAACAAAAAGACATAGGCCTGCTAAAAAAGTTAATTGAAAAGAAATGAAAAAACTCAAACAATATATTTTACTAATAGCTATTTGCATTTTCTTGCAAAATATTTATGCACAAAATTGCATAAGTCCGGAATGGTTAATAAATTCCACAGGAGATGATTGGGATGTTGTATGCGATATGATTACTGATAAAGATGGTTCTACATATCTTGCAGGTAATTTTACGGCATCGACTAAACTTAGCGAGAATTCGAAAAAATTAACCGGAGACAATAATATATTTATTGCCAAATTTAATGCTAAGGGAGAAAATGTTTGGTTACGTCAAATTAACAGTACGGAATATTGCTACATTGCTTCTATAAGTGCCGACTTATCAGGTTCAATTTACTTATGTGGAAATTTTAAAGGTGAAATTAATACAGGCGAACAAAATTTAATTTCAAGCAAAAGCAAAAATGCTTTTATTATTAAAATGGACAATAAAGGTGATTTTGTTTGGTCAAAACAAATTAATGGAATTTTTTTAAACAATAAACTATTCCTTATTAGCGATAGTGAAGATAATTTGATATTTACAGGCTCTTTCACCGGATTACTTAATATTGACAGTACAATATATAAAAGTAAATATTTTACTGACATTCTGATAGCAAAATTCAATGACAAAAGTGAATTAATTACTTCAAAAGTTTTTGAAGGAAAGGCAAACGACCAGATTAATGATATAGCCATCAATAAAAAAAATGAAATCTTTCTTACCGGTTCATTTGAAAAAGAGTTAACTGTTAGCGATAATGTTTTAAAATCGCAGGGAAGAAAAGATGCTTTCCTCATTAAATTAAACAACAACCTTCAAGTAATTTTCAGCAAACAAATTGGAGGTGTATATGATGATTACGGGCAAAATATTTCAATTGACAGCAAAAATAATATTCTTTTAGCCGGTTCATTCTCAGACGAAATTCATCTAAGCAAAGAACATTATCTAATATCAAATGGAAATTTAGATGTTTTCCTGATTAAGTTTGATGAGACTGATAAAATAATATGGACTGAAAGCTTTGGTGGGTTAGCCAATGATTATCAAAGTTCAATAGCTATCAATGCTTCAAACAATATATATTTGGCAGGAACTTTCAGAGGCGGGATTCATAAGAAAGAGACACGGATAAATTCATCAGGATTTTCAAGTGATATTTTTCTAACAAAATATGATGCCAATGGCGATTTCCGATTTATTGAATCCTTTGGTGACACAAATACTGATTTTGGGAAAAAACTTATTATTGATACTGCAAATTATATTTATCTCGCCGGCAATTTTACGCGCTCATTAAAAATAATAGAAGAAGAAACTAAAAATGCAAGGGAAGAAGATTTTTTCCTTTCCAAACTATACGATTGTGATGCAGCTATAAAAATATGCCTGCCCGCCGATACAAGCCTTTGCGGTGAAAGTTTCCAAATTGTTGCAGACAGCAATTTTATCGAATATTTATGGAACGACCTTTCGGGCAGTAACGAATTCACAGTTGATTCTTCGGGAGTTTACAGCCTTGAAGCAAGAGATAGTCATAAATGTATTTCGAGAGATACTATAATTGTGCAATTAAACAAACCACCGGAACTTAACTTAGGAGAACCTATTACTGTTACCCAGGGCGAAATAGTAACGCTTTATGCTACTGATGGCATGAAAGAATATTTATGGAGTGATAATTCCACATTGTCTTTTCTTGATGTAAATACTGCACAAAAAGATCCCGGAGAGTATCTCTATTGGGTTGAGGTTGCTGACGAAAATGAGTGTGTTTCGGCTGAAGAAGTATTGATAGAGGTAGTTGAAAATAAAATACTGGCAACTGATGAATTTAATATTGATGCAAATCAGAAATTAAAAGTCAGTGTTTTTCCAAATCCGGTGAAAGATAATATGATAGTATCATTACAAAACCTCATAGAGCAGAATGAAATTTTATTCCATTTTTATAACACACATGGCGAAAGGGTTTTTGCTTTTAATACTTTCAGTATTGATAAGAATCTGAAAATGCTTATTCCTGTTGACCACATAGAAACCGGGCTTTACATTTTGCAAATTTCACATGATAAATACATAATCAATAAGATGGTTATCATTCAAAAATAAAGGAGTTATGTTTATGAAATTATATACAATTCGAAAAAATTTACAAATACTTATTTGCTTTCTCATAATGAGAAGTGTTTTGATTGCACAGGAAAAACCCGTGGAATTTACTGTGAATCAAATTGCAAGTATTCCGACATTTCCATCTCCCGAAGCATCACCTTTTACAAATGAGGCTAAAGCTTCAGCTAATTATTTCAACGGATCATTGAATGCAAGCATACCCATTTATACAATTTCATCCAGGCATCTGTCTGTACCGGTATCCATCAACTATAATTGTAATGGAATTAAGGTAAATGATGTTTCAACAAGGGTAGGTATAGGGTGGCATCTGAATGCCGGAGGGGTAATATCCAGGACAAAATATGATAGACCGGATGAAAAAGAAAAACGCATAGATTTGGATGGAGTATCATGGGACGATCCTGAGAGTGTTATTAATGCAGTAGAATATTGTGTAGATGATGGTGATGGTATGAATGACCTGTTTTCATATAGCTTTCCAGGAGGTTCAGGAAAATTTGCATTCGATCTGGATTGGAATCCAATTTTAGTACCGCAAAAAGATATTAAAATCGAGATTGAAAAAGATCTTACTGTTATTAATGGATTTATTATTACAGGAATAGATGGAATAGAATACCATTATTATAACTATGAAACCACAACCAATCCACCTTTAACCAATTCAGGTCCCTGGGATCCGGATGTCACAACAGCCTGGTATCTTTCAAAAATTAAGCATCCCCTAAATGATTCAATAATGTTTTATTATTCCCATCCGGGTACCTATGGATATACCGCAGGAAAGGTATACATGAAATCGTTTAAATATCCCGTGAGCAGTTCTAATTGCTTCTGTGGTACCGGATATTCCTTCGAAGTATATGATCAAATGATTAGTATTAATCCCTGCAGATTAGATTCGATTGTGTTCGTTTCAGGTACCGTATTTTTCACATATGAGGACATAGGTCAAATTATTCCAAAACAAAAGCTATCCAGTATTTCAATTTTTAATAAAGCTGATGAAGAACTCTGTTCCTACCAATTATCTCACAGTGTTTATGGTGAAAGGTTGCTTTTAGATTCAGTTGTTAAAACAAGTAATAATGAAGAATTTCCTCCTTACCGTTTTGGTTATATCAACAAGAATGCAATGCCAAATCGGTTAATAACTGCACAGGATGAATTTGGCTTTTATAATGGAAAACATTCTAATATAACTTTATTAACAAGAAAAAGCGGTGAATATTTTGGAATATTCGAGGGAGAACCTATTGCTGACCGGAGCCATTCCTTCTCACATGCAAGTATTGGCATACTCAGAAAAATAACCTACCCAACAAGCGGTTTTAGTATTATTGACTATGAGCCACACCGCAGCAATGAAGAAATTTATATAACCTATTATAACCACAAAATAATTGGACCTTTAAGTATATCAAACTCGCCACCGAATTATATAGGTACGCTTGATACCACTTTTGTGCTTTCAGAAGAGGGCTATATCTGTCTGACAATGAAAATAGAAATAAACAACCATGAACATGATTCGAAAGCATGTTTTACAATAGATGACCATGATGAAATATGTTTAGAATGTCCGGAAGAATTAACCTGTTATGATACTGCCATTATTTACCTTGATGAAGGCGAACATATACTATTGATTGAAGCGGTGGGCCATGCCGATCAAACAATATGTACTGCTACCGCAAAAATTTATCTTCAGGAAATTGACTCCATTCCAATTTATCCGGAATATGGCATTCGTGTAAAAAGAATTACAGACAATTTCGGAGACGCATCATCACCTGTAATTCGGCGGATTTATTATGCACCTTTTCAAGATACTCTGTCTTCTTCATTATTACCGGTATTTCCTCCCCGATATTTTAATGAGAATAAACACTACATGGAATGTACGCCTAGTAATACATTCGTTTGCCCATCAATAATCTGGTATGCAAACAGCATAAATCCGCTCTTACCATACGGAAATGATTTTGTTTATAACACGGTTACTTTAAGTTATGGCGAAAATTTTAACAACGGAGGTATCCAATACTCATTTATTGCACGCCGCAACTCCGCAGGGCAGATATTGATCCCTCCGAATGAACTTGCAGATGGCAGCCAAAACCAGCATTCATGGATAAATGGTACTATTACTTCAACAATCACATTCGATAACGTTCTAAACAGAGTAAAATCGGTTGTTAATGACTATGCAGAATTTAACGGTGCATCAATCAACAATTATGACATCAGGCAAATATGTTCCGGATTCACCGGTTCTACTAATTATGAAGAACGATTATTGGATTATGCAGCTGAAAGAAGTCAGTATCATTCGTTATGGTTAAGGTTAGATGAAGTAATCGATACCGACTACTTTCCGGCAAGTAATACATCTATTACTAAAACTACACAGTTTTTTTATGATGACCCCATCAGTAAATTAGTTACAAAGGAGATTATTACCGAAAGTAAAGGTGAACGAATTAAAGAAGCTTTCTACCCCACAATGTATTCCGGTACAGGTACAGGTGCTGCTGCTGCAATTCATTTGATGAAAGAGGATAAACACATACACGACAAAGCCATCGAGATTGTGGAATCGGTTAATTATCCGAATTCGCCGGAACCTTGCATCACATCATCACAGGCAAACTTTTATAAGGTGGTTGAAGATAAGATCATTCCTGATAAAATTTATAAACTTGAGACAGAATCACCTGTTCCACAATCTCAATACCAATACAGCAGCATTCTAAATGGGCAATTTAATTATGATGAATCTTTTAAAGAACAAATAATATATGATTTAATTGATGAATTTGGCAATCTGCGGCAATACCATGAGGTAAATAATTATCCTGTTTCATTTGTATGGGGTTATAATAATACCTTTCCTGTAGCCAGGATTGAAAATGCCACTTTTAGCGAGGTTGAGTCAAACCTGGGATGTACCTATGTACAGCTTCAACAGAAAACCGATACTGAACTGATGTCCATTATGGATAATTTACGCATTGCCCTGCCAAACACATTTATCACTTCATATACTTATGACCCTTTAATTGGAACGACTTCCGAAACTGATCCGAATGGAATTACAATTAATTACAAATACGATGATTTTAGAAGGCTTGAGACCATTAAAGATCACGACAACAATATAATAAAGCACATTGATTATCACTATATTGAACAATAACACAGGAATAACCATGAAAAGTTTTATATATTCAATATTTGTTCTGTTACCGGTAATTGTATATTGCCAAACAGGCGATGACGGCTGGAATAACCGGATCATTGATCAGTACGAAAATGATGTTGAAAAAGCCAGGCAATCAATAACCTTTGTACCTGAATTTGATACCGAAGGGCATACCGATTTTAATGCTTATATTGATCCGGACATTCCTTTTAATGGAGGTATCTCAGTTACCGATGGCGAATTTAATATGAATTATATCAGAACGTTTACACCTATTCACGATCATAAAACCACGACTGCCCCTTCACACAACAATCTTGATTATTCAAAATGGGCTGAGAACATTACCTATTTTGATGGACTGGGAAGGGAAACACAACAGCTTGTTGTTAAAGGTTCTCCTGCATATACAGATATTATTCAACCGATAGTTTATGATGATTTCGGAAGACTGAAAAAAGCATATTTGCCTTACGCAATTGCGCAGGGTGGTGATGATGGCCCGGGAGGTTTTCGTCCGGATGTAATTGCTGAGCAACTTAATTTTTATAATACCTTTTATCCCGATGAACAGGGTATTGCTTTTGCCGAAAAAGATTTTGATAATTCGCCTTTAAACAGAGTAATGAAACAGGGTTTTGCCGGTGCCGACTGGAATATTGAAACCGGAAACCCTGTTGTATATGAATACCTTACAAATGTTGAAAATTATGAAGTTTATATGTTTTCCATTCTTTCTGACAATTCCTTGAAAAAGGAAGGATGTTACCAGGCAAACAAGCTCTTTAAAAACAAAACTTACGATGAAAACGATAACCCAACAGTTGAATATAAGGATTTATCGGGCAATGTTGTTATGAAGAAGAGCTATGATGATAATAACTGGCAGAAAACCTACTATGCTTATGATGATTTCGGTTTGTTACGATATGTACTGCCTCCCGAAGCTCATTCGCATTTACCGTCAGGTACAACTACCGATACCTTTGAAAATGATCAAGATTTTATTTTACAGCTTTGTTATTATTACGAATACGATGACCGAAAGCGAATGAAAATAAAAAGACTTCCCGGTGCCGGGGCTATTTATCTTGTTTATGACAAAAGAGATCAGCTTGTAGCAACACAAGATGGAAATTCACGACAGGAAAACAACTGGCTGTTTACAAAATACGATGTTTTTAACCGCCCTGTTATGACCGGTAAATATCATCATACAACCAGCCTTAACCAGGAACAGATGCAAAACCTGGTGAATACAAACACCAATTATTTTGAAGAAGCAAATCTTAGCTTTGAACATGGTTATACAAACGATGCTTTTCCTAATATAACAAGTGCTGATTGCGAAGTTTACAGCGTAACTTATTACGATAATTACGATTATGTTAACCAGTTTTCAGGATACGGTTTTCAGTCCGGTGAAATCAGTTTTATGTATCCCCTTGCAATCAATACAAAAGGGCAGGTAACTGCTATAAAAACAAAAATTTTACCCAATTCCGAAATTACCATAGGAATAGATTACCTGATAAGTGTAAACTATTATGATAAATATTACAGGCTTATTCAAACAATTACAGATAATCATTTGGGAGGTTTGGATATTATTTCCAATGAAATTAACTTTACCGGCGATATAATTCTGACTAAAGAAAATCATAACAATGGCAGTGAAAGTATTATTGTTCAAAATGAATTTGAGTACGACAACGGTAAACGTCTGATAAAAACCAGACATAAAATTAATGATGAAAGCTGGATAACTATTAACGAACAAAAATATGATGAACTGGGACGTGTGAAAAGAAAATATTTACACGGCAGCAGCAGCAACGCTTTACAAACCGTAAATTACAAATACAATATCCGCAACTGGCTTAATGATATAAATGATGTGGCTGCATTAGGAAGTGATTTTTTTGCTATGAACCTTAACTATACTTCCGGCACTAATCCGCAATATAATGGTAACATTTCATCAATGAAATGGAAGTCTGCAATGTTTAGCGCCAATGCTTATAATTTCGACTATGATGGGGCAAACAGGATAACCACAGCCGATTATTCCGGCACAGGTTCTTATCAAACAAATTACACTTACGATTATAACGGAAATATATTATCTTTGGCCCGTGAAGGTAAACTGTGCGGGAGTTCAAATTATGCTATGATTGATGAGCTGGTTTATACTTATACAGGCAACCAACTGGAAAATGTTAATGATATTGATGATTCGGACCACCAGAATAATGGATTTTCCGATAATGGTTCATTTTCTAGTCCTGAATACGCTTATGATGAAAATGGAAATATGATTATTGATGCCAATAAAAATATGCAAGTGAATGAATACAATTATTTAAATTTGCCTCAACAATTAAATATCTACACCGGCGGCACCAACGAAATAAACTATCTTTACGATGCAGCAGGCATAAAACTGCGAAAACAGACAAGAACAGATTATGCAATTGAAAACACAACCGATTACATTGGAAACTTTGTGTATAAAGATAATGAATTGAAATACATGCTAACCTGTGAGGGAAGAGTGATGGTTAATGAAGGCAGTATTTATGAATATCAATATTTTCTGAAAGATCATTTGGGTAACACCAGGATAACTTTTAACGAAAACGGAGATATAATACAGGAAGACACCTATTACCCATTCGGTATGCAGATGAACGGTTTATGTTTTGAAACCGGTTTGAATTACAAAAACAAATACTTATACAACGGAAAAGAGCTGCAGGATGAGTTTGGGTTGGATTGGTATGATTATGGGACGAGGTTTTATGATACGCAGTTGGGGAGGTGGCATGTGGTGGATCAAATGGCAGAAGATTACTTTTCATTATCTCCATATAATTATGTTGCAAATAATCCATTAACATTTATTGATCCGAACGGAATGAATTTGGATTGGTTCCAGAATGAAAAAACAGGGGATGTTTATTATAATAGCGATATGAGAAAGGGGGATGAAAGCCAGTTAGGAAAAGATTGGGTTCATTTGAGCGAAAATGGAATGTTCTCGGATGGTACGCCAATGACTTCTGATGCAGCAATACTTTTTAAAAATTCAAGGCTTACAGATGCAGGCGTTAATCAAACGCTTAAATACGATAAATCTCCAATGTACATAGATGCTAAGGTAACTGGTGTTAAATTTGAAGCAACTTTTAAAGGTAACAATGCTGAAAAATTTATGAGCGGACAGGGATATGATAAGAAACCATTTGAAGCAAATGTATATTCATACCACAGACAACAAGGCTTTCCTGAACCTCATGGTATAATTTGGCAAACAACAGAGTATGACATTACTGAAAAGGTCCATTCTTGGAGATACATCCCCAAAGGAGTAGAAGGCTCATATAACGTTTTAGGTTATTACGGAAAAAGAAGTCTCTCTGATACAGATTGGAAAACAAACTCTTATACAAGGGAGACATGGGAAAGAAGACAATATGATTATACCAGGCCACCAGCAAGAAAACCCGGAGCATTGGAGCCTTTGTTTTGGGAGATATTTAAAAACCTACCTAACCTAAAATAAAAGAGAAATGAAAAATATAATATCCATCTTAATGGCAATAGTGTGTTTAAATTCATGCACATCAAGCCAACAAAAAAATAATGTAATAGGTCAGTTGCCCGAAGAAAGCTATATAATACCTGACACTCTATATTCCTTTTTTTCAGAGCATTTAAATAACAAATCTAAACCTATAACTTATGTAACCAATGCAGGGGATACAGACCTCCCATATTTTGCTGAGGAGTTTGCAGTCACCTTTATTGTGAAGGTTTACATGTGTCGAAACACATCTTGTTTCGCTTCAATAAAGAGAGATTTTACAGACAATAAAACTCATGAATTTAAATCTGAAGAAGGGGGATATTTTGTAATTGGCTCAGAACGTGATATACTAAATGGTTATGATACTTTGAGCTTAAAAGAACAATATATGAATCATCAAAATATCCCTTTGGTTTTGAATTTTCATGAGATTTTTAAAGAGAAGCAAGATTTTTATGATAAAACTACAGTATGTGGATTGCCTAAAGATTATGAAATTTTAGTCATTAAATCAGGCAATGAATATGTTCTGCCTGAAAAGTATAAATACAATTGGAGTGTACTACCTGATAAACTAAAGCATGGTTATAGTAGCGGAGTAGCTTTTAATAAAACAGAACCTTATATAATTTATTGGGTAGTGGCCTGGTAAAGACCAAACATAAAATTAACGATGAAAGCTGGGTAACCGTTAACGAAAACAAATATGACGAACTGGGGCGTGTGAAAAGAAAACACCTGCATGGAGGCAGCAATAATTCTTTGTAAACCGTTAATTATAAATACAATATCCGCGACTGGCTTACCGATATAAATGATATTACTGCTCTGGGAAACGACTTATTCGCCTTAAACCTCGGCTATACATCCGGTACATATCCCCAATTTAACGGAAACATTTCATCAATGCAATGGAAGTCCTCAATGTTTGGCGCAAATTCTTATAATTTTGACTATGATGGGGCAAACAGGTTAACGACTGCCGAGTCCAGTGGAACCGGAAATTATAATACAAGTTATGGATATGACCTTAACGGAAATCTGTTAACTTTGTCCCGCGAAGGTAAACTGGGCGGGAGTTCAAATTATGCCCTTATTGATGAACTGGCTTATTCTTATACGGGAAATCAGCTGAGTAGTGTTAATGACATTAATGACGATGACCACCAGAACAATGGCTTTTCCGATAACGGTTCATTTAATACAACTGAATACACTTACGATGACAACGGCAATATGATAACGGATTTGAATAAAGATATGACCATAACCCAATATAATTATTTAAATTTGCCACAACAGTTTAACATAAGCAATAGTGATTATAATGAGATTAGTTATTTATATAGTGCGGGAGGCGAAAAGTTGAGAAAACAAACACA
>JADHVR010000078.1 GCA_016783885.1 Bacteroidales bacterium | reverse complement strand
TACAACGAAAAAGAAAATATTGAAAAGATCATCCGTAAAGTCTTTTCGCTTGATAAAGATTTTAATGTCCTGATCGTTGATGATAATTCCCCGGATGGCACAGCCGATATTGTAAAGAGATTAATCAAAGAATTTCCCGGGCAATTATTTATTGAAGAGAGAAAGGGAAAGCTGGGCTTGGGAACAGCGTATATTCACGGCTTCAAGTGGGCATTAAAAAGAGATTACGAATATATCTTCGAAATGGATGCCGATTTCTCTCATAATCCTAAAGACCTGATAAGATTATATAATGCTTGTGCCAAAGGAAACGCCGACCTTGCCATAGGTTCACGATATATCAAAGGCGTAAATGTGGTTAACTGGCCAATGGGAAGGGTATTATTGTCGTATTTCGCCTCCGCTTATGTGAGGTTTATTACCCGTATGAAAGTGAGAGATACAACTGCAGGGTTCAAATGCTATACCCGAAAGGTTCTCGAAGCTATTGATCTTAACAAAATAAAATTCACCGGATATGCCTTCCAGATAGAAATGAAATTCACAGCGTGGAAATTAGGATTTAATGTTGTTGAAGTTGATATTATTTTCACCGACCGAACCGAAGGTGAATCTAAAATGAATAAAAGTATTTTAAAAGAAGCAATCTTCGGAGTTATTGAATTACGATTACGCAGTATCTTAAAAAAATATAAAAGAGTAGCTTAACTCTCCCATTTATTACTATATTAGCAGGATATAAGAGAATGTAAAAATAAATTTCGTATTTTTTTTGCTTTATAATGAATCCGGTATATCATATCGTCAATGCCACAATTGTTAATGAAGGTGAGATTTATGAAGGCAATGTCCTTCTTAAGAATGGCATCATTGAAAAAATTATAAGACAAGACGGAGCCGCAAATATTCCTGAATTAACCAAAGAAGCCATAATCATCGATGCTCAAGGCAAGTATTTAATTCCCGGCGTAATTGATGACCAGGTACATTTCCGCGAACCTGGCTTAAAGCATAAAGCGGATATTTATACCGAAAGCAAAGCTGCTGTTGCAGGAGGAGTCACTTCTTACATGGAAATGCCCAACACCGTTCCAAACACCCTGACACAGGAACTCCTGGAAGAAAAATACAAAATAGCTTCAGATAAATCTTTAGCGAATTATTCATTCTACATGGGCGCATCCAACGATAACATCGAAGAAATACTAAAAACAAATCCCGGGAATGTTTGTGGTATCAAAGTATTTATGGGTTCTTCCACAGGGAACATGCTGGTTGACGATGTAGATACTTTAAATGAAATATTTTCCAAATCAAAGCTGTTGGTTGCTGTTCATTGTGAAGATGAAGGCATCATTCAAAAGAACATTGAGATTTTCAGAGAGAAATATGGTGAAAATGTACCTATTGAAGCACATCCGCTGATAAGGAGTGATAAAGCGTGTTATAAAAGTTCGAAGCTGGCTGTAAGTCTTGCTAAAATTCACAATACTCGCCTGCATGTTCTTCATCTTTCCACTGCCAAAGAAATGGAATTGTTTGATAACTCTGTTCCATTAGAAAAAAAGAGAATTACTTCAGAGGTTTGTATCCATCATCTTTGGTTCAATAGCACAGATTATAATAAATACGGGACATTGATAAAATGGAATCCTGCCGTAAAGACTCAAAACGACAGAGATAAACTCTTTGAAGCCCTTTTGGAGGACAAGCTGGATGTTATTGCTACAGACCATTCACCACATACTATTGAAGAAAAATCAAACACATATTTCAAAGCACCTTCGGGAGGTCCTTTGGTACAGCATTCTTTACCGGCTATGCTTGATTTTTTTTGCAAGGGTAAAATTTCTCTTGAAAAAATAGTGGAAAAAATGTGTCATGCACCTGCTGTTTGTTTCCAGGTGGAAAAACGGGGATTTATTCGTGAGGGATATTGGGCTGATCTGTCTCTAATCGATATAAAAAATAAAACAAAAGTTGAAAAATCCGATATTCTCTATAAATGCGGATGGTCTCCTTTTGAAGGTCATACTTTTAATTCAAAAGTAACACATACCTTTGTAAATGGAAATCTGGTTTATGAAAACGGCAAATTTAATGAATCAGTCAAAGGGCAAAGATTGTTGTTTGAAAGATAAAACTTAAAACATGAAAAAAACCCATTATCTTCTTCCTGTAATTTTTATTTGGCTTGCTTCCTGCACTACCAAGCCAATAGAAGTTGTTGAAAAAACTTACCCTGACGGTTCACCCAAAACCATCAGATATTATTCAGATGATTCTAAAAAAGAATTATTAAAAGAAATCGTTTATTACCAAGACGGGCAGAAAAAAATGGAAGGCGCTTTTGAAAACGGTGAAAGAAAAGGAAAGTGGACTTATTGGTATCCCAACGGAAATAAATGGAGTGAAGGACATTACAATAAAGGGATAGAAAACGGGCGAAAAACAATCTGGCACGAAAACGGTCAAAAATATTATGAAGGTGCTCTCGAAAACGGTCAAAGAGTTGGTATTTGGAGGTTCTGGAGTAAAGAAGGTGAATTATTAAAAGAAATAGAATACTCGAAAAAGTAATTTTTAAATACACTTCATTGAGAAAATTAAAAATCCTTGCTTATGAACCGGAAAAATTACTTTCGCCTGATCCTGACAGCTATTATCATTTTAAGTATTGATCTTTGTGTTTTTTCTCAAGGCAAAGCACAAGCAATAAAATCAAAAAGACCGAGTGTCGGGCTTGTTTTAAGTGGAGGAGGCGCAAAAGGTTTCGCCTATATAGGACTTCTGAAAGTTATACAGGAAGCAGGGCTAAGAATTGATTATATCGGAGGAACAAGTATTGGCAATATTATGGGAGGACTTTATGCTATCGGATATCATCCCGATTCGATTGCAGCGATGATTAGAGCACAAAACTGGGATTATCTGCTTAAGGATGAAATAGACAGGAAATATATAGCTTATAACGAAAAGGAATTTGGTGAAAAATTTATTGTCACACTGCCGTTAAAAGACAAAAAGATAGCCATAAGTCCCTCATTGTATCAGGGACAGCAGATCAACCTTTTACTGAATCGTTATTTCTCACCGGCTTATGACGTTTATGATTTTAAAACTCTGCAAACCCCGTTTCTTTGTATAGGCACCGACTTGCTTACCGGAAAAGAAGTTGTTCTTGATAAAGGATATTTGCCTATGGCAATTCGGGCAAGTATGTCGATACCTGGTTACTTTTCACCGACCGAATATATGGGTTATTACTTAGTGGACGGAGGTGTTGTTGATAATTACCCGGTTAAAGATGTTAAAGAAATGGGCGCACAGATCATAGTGGGTGGCGATGTGCAGTCAGGGTTAATAAAGAACAAGGAAGAATTGAATTCAATACTAAAAATACTTAACCAGATAACGTCATATTACCGGATGGAAGCAAATAAGCAAGGTTATGAGCTTACAGACCTGTACGTCCCGATAAAAATGAAGTATGGCATGATGGATTTTAATAACTATGATTCAATAATTGCTATAGGAGAGTGTGTAAGCAGGAAGCACTTTAACGAAATCAAAGCCCTGGCTGATTCCCTAAACGCTATTGAATATAAACCCATTAAAACATACAATACAAAACCCCTTGACTCAATTTTTATTGATGATGTAATTTATATGGGATATAATAAGATGCCGCTAAAGTATTTTGAAAATTTTTTTGATGAAGTGAAAAATACATACATCACAATAAATGAAATAGAAAATAACATCACTTTGATGTATGGTTCTCGTTTCTTTAAACATGTGTTTTACAGATTTGAAAAAGCAGGTGATAAAACAAATTTGATTATAGATATTGAAGAAGGCGACCCGGGTTACTTATCGGCAGGTGTACATTATGATAATAATTATTTGGGAAGCTTTTTAATAAACGGATCTTTCAGGAATATATTTGGTAAGCGGACTAAACTGTTTGCAGATCTTGTTTTGGGAACAAATCCACGGTTAAGGACATTGTATATGATTGATAACGGCGCCAAACCAGGCTTCGGTATAGAATCTGATTTATATTCTTTTGATTTCGATGATTATGATAAGGATGTAAAGGTTAACAGCTTTAATTTTACAAATTATAAGGCATCGGTTTTTGTTAACTCCATTTTAAAGAACTTATATAGCTTTAGAATAGGTTTTGATTATGAATATTTTCAATTTAAGCATAAAATAGTTGTAGATACTCTGTTAGATAAATACAAAGATTTTTCCAGCTATGGTACTTTATTTGTTTCATTTGACGCTGATACAAGAAATCATCATTATTTTCCGACAAAGGGATTCAAATCAAAATTAAAATTTGAATATGTTTTGCCTTTATCACAAAACCGGACCAGGAATTTTTTTACCAATTCAGCGATTATTTATCTTAAATCCGATTATTATCTTAAGCTCTCCGATAGATTTGTTCTAAGCCCAGGACTTTTTGCAGGTGGAACGATCAGGCAAAAAGATACTGTTCCTTTTCAGCATCGTTTTGCAGCAGGAGGTTTAAATCCAAACAACTATATTGATACTTATGTTGATTTTACAGGCGTCCATTTTATTCAGAGTTTCGGATATTACATGGGAATTGTAAGAATGAAACTTCAATATAATTTTTTTAAAAAGATGTACCTTACACTCAGGGCAGATGCCGGTGCTAACGAGAGGGATATTGACGATATTTTAAAACTTGAGAATTTTATGTGTGGCTATGGACTTACATATAGTTATGATAGTTTTATAGGTCCTGTTGAATTAACTGTTATGGGATCAAACCTTAACCCAAAGCCTATGTTATTTTTTAATCTTGGGTTTTGGTTCTGATATACCTAACATTTTTCCTTGCATAATAAGAATATTATACGGATATTTGCTGCTTAATAATATGGTTAGCCAGTGTAAGATTTAACTATATCATTTCCAGAAAGAATCTGTTATTAATGCTGGGAAAATAATTATAAGGGTTGAATAGATTTATGCCTGACCTTTGGACAAAAGAAAAGGAAATTGAATTTTTCAATGATTCTGGAAAATTTGCCACACCAGAACAACTGTTTTATTTTGGTGATGATTCACGATATTACGCCTATTGGCCAAAATCATACAAAGGTAAAAAATCCACGTTACAAAGCAGAAATGCCCTAATTGGCAATTTTACTGAAAAATATTCAGTTGATTTACTTCAGGATTTTGCCAATTCAAAGGGACTTTACGCTGTTCAAGGCGCTATTTGTAACGAAATTGGTCTCACTCCTCAATCTCCTGCCGATGTTGTACTGTCCAGAAAGAAACAAAGAGAGCAAAAGACGAAAGATATAACAGCAATTTTTGAAGTCAAGATGTCAATTGTATGGAATTGGGAATTGAAAAACAACAAATTGATTTGTTTGGGTGATTTTAAAACTCACAAAGGAAATCCAGGGTTACTCCGTTCAGATTCTATGTTAAAGGCTATTGGCAAGAGCATTAATATTCGTGTTTCCGATTACAGAGCTTCACAAATTCCAATCATTATTCTCGGCAATACTCCTATTACTGAAAATTATGTTTCAAAAGTAGATCATCTTCATAATGCTGGAATAATTCAAGGGTTTTGGTCCGTGAACCCGAATCCTTTAGATGACAATGGTGACAACATCAAACAAACACCTGATAGTGGCTTTATCAGAATGGACTCTTGTGATGAGTTAGAGCAAAATCTTGAATACTTGCTATCTGAAAAACGAGAATTCTTTTCCAGCATGAAATCTAAAAAAGAATTAGGCAAAATTATTGAGATTGCAAACAGGGAACCGGATTTTGAAACAAAAGCGGAAAAATTCTTATCACTTATAAAGAAATAAAATGGCAAATGGAGCATACACGCAAAAGCGATCTGGTACTGAGACAAGTTCATTTGGAACTCCTGGACATATTAATCATGATTCGACCAAATTTTATAAAAGCAGATTGTATGAGGGCTTACGTAATGGAAAAAAGATAAAATATATTGAAAACGAAATTCCTGAAAAGAATATTAACAAAATTTTCTGTAAATCCAGCGAGAAAATGGACGAGTTACCTGATAATAGTGTTCATTTAATGGTTACCTCACCTCCATACAATGTTTCCAAGGAATATGATGATGATTTGAGTTTGAACGAATATTTGAACTTATTAAATACTGTTTGGCGTGAAACGTATCGAGTTTTGGTTCCTGGTGGGCGTGCATGTGTTAATGTCGCCAATCTTGGGCGAAAGCCCTATATACCGCTTCATAGTTACATTATAGAAGGAATGCAGAAAATTGGTTATCTCATGCGTGGTGAAATAATATGGAACAAGGCTTCAAGCGCAAGTCCTTCAACGGCTTGGGGAAGTTGGCTTTCAGCCGCAAATCCTGTTCTAAGGGATGTTCACGAATATATTCTTGTTTTTTCTAAAGAAACATTTTCAAGAAAGAAAAAGGATAAGGAAAACACAATTAAAAAAGAAGAATTTCTTGAATGGACAAAGAGTGTATGGACATTCCCAGCCGTTTCAGCGAGACAAATTGGACATCCCGCTCCGTTCCCAGAAGAATTACCACATCGTCTTATTCAGTTATACACATTTAAAGGCGATGTAGTTTTAGACCCTTTTTCCGGGAGTGGGACAGCCTGTCTCTCAGCCATAAAAGATAATCGTAACTATATTGGGTATGATATTGATTCTGAATATGTAAAATTGGCAGAAAGAAGAATCTCTAATTATACTAGGCAATTACAGTTATTCAAAGAATAGGCAGGGCTAACAAATCGCTCAACCAGACCGCCTAAACTCGCCGGTTTTTCAAGGTTTATCTCCCGCTCTATCTCTTTTTGTTATTCCTAAAGTATGTACCACAAACGGCGGCTGATTAGCTCAATCGCTCCTCCAAACAAAGTCAAATCCAATTTATAAACTTTTCCTATTTTTGCTTCAACTTATAACTAAATATTATTCATCATGCAAAACCTCAAAACTATTATTTGTATTTTAACAATTTGTCTGGGAATTAAAACTTATTCCCAATCAATTCATCACGAGTTAAATGTTGATCTCAATATATCCGACAGATCAATAGAAGTTATTGACTCTGTTACTATTCCTGCCAAACATTTCAACCGGCACGATACACTGTTCTGTTTTTTGAATAAGAACCTCAAGCTGCAATCTCTCAATGAGAAATACATCGTTTCTGAAACAGAACAAAACGACACGGGAGCAATTTTCAACAAATATATTATCAAGGTATCACATCCTGTTAAAAGCGATTTAAAAATCCCGTTAAAGCACTATGGTAAAATAACAGATGAAATTACAACAGGCGCTGCCGAATACGCAAGAGGCTTTAGCGAAACCGACGGGATTATTACAGATGAAGGAGTTTTTATGGCAGGTTCAACATACTGGATACCCTTATTTGAAGAGCCTTTATTTTCTTTCAATTTAACTGTTACTCTCAGACCAGACTGGAACGTAGTTTCACAAGGAAACAGAACCATTAATGAAATTGACGGAGATAATAGAAAAGTCAGGTATGAATCGCCTGAACCCATGGAAGAAGTTTACCTTATTTCAGCAGCATGGACGGAATATGAACAAAAAGCCGGAGACGTGCTTGTTCAGGCATTTCTCCGAACTCCTGACGAGGAGCTTGCAAGCAGGTATATTGGTGTTACTTCAAATTATTTGAAAATGTACGAAAGCCTGATCGGGCAATATCCTTATCAAAAATTTGCCCTAATTGAAAATTTCTGGGAAACAGGTTACGGAATGCCTTCATTCACCCTGCTTGGTGAAAAAGTAATTCGTTTTCCGTTTATCCTTCATTCTTCTTATCCTCACGAATTATTGCATAACTGGTGGGGCAATTCGGTATATGTTAATTATGAAAATGGGAATTGGTGCGAAGGAATTACTGTTTATATGGCTGACCACCTGATAAAAGAACAACGCGGACAGGGAAGTGATTACCGGCGAACGACTTTGCAGAAATTCACCGACTATGTAAACGAAACTAATGATTTCCCGGTTGTTGAATTTCGTTCGCGGCATAATGCTGCCGAAGAAGCAATAGGTTATGGCAAAGCCACAATGTTTAATCACATGTTACGAAAAAAACTTGGCGATGAAAAATTTGTGCAAGCATACCGGACATTTTATATTGACAATAAGTTCAAAATTACTTCCTTTGATGATATCAGAAAATCTTTCGAGAAAATTACAGACAGTGATTTAAAACCGTTTTTCGATCAATGGCTTTTGCGAAAAGGCGCCCCTGAAATAAAACTGTCGGATGTAAAATTGGAAAAAACAGGTGATCGTTTTGATCTGGAATTTACATTATCTCAAATTCAGAAAGAAGATATTTTTTTACTGAATATTCCGGTAGCAATTTATTTTGAAGATGAAGTTGAACTAAAAAATGTTGATTTGAACAAAAGGTCAGTTACTTATAATTACAAATTTCAAAAACAGCCGTTAAAAATTGAGGTTGACCCGCAGTTTGATGTTTTCAGAAGGCTTGATAAAGCAGAAGTGCCGCCATCCCTTTCACAGGTTTTCGGTAACAGGGAAGGAATGATAGTCCTGCCAAAAAACAGCTCCTTGTCAGAGGAGTATTCAAAACTTGCCGAAACATGGAAAATGACACAGGAGGTACAGGGAAAATCCCTTGATATAGTTTTTGATAAAGACCTGGAAAAATTGCCTGATGACAAGGCAGTCTGGATAATTGGTTTTGAAAACAAATTTGCAGGTGTGTTTTCAGTTCAGGAAGATTATTCTGCTTATTTCGATGAAGCACAAACTGAACTTATTAATGAACTTTCTGAAACCGGCTCACTCGTGTATGCCATTCCAAATCCTGAAAACAATTTGCAAACCATTGGTTTTATAGGGACAAATGTAAAGGAAGCAGTTCCGGGACTTACAAGATTACTGTCGCATTATGGAAAATACTCTTACCTGGGATTTGAAGGCGAAAGACCTAATAACGTTTTAAAAGGGTCTTTTCCGGCTTTGAATTCGCCTTTGCATTATTCCATTCCATACGATGGTCAAACACTTGAAACAAAAGCAAAATTAAAACACGAGAAAGCATTGGCGGAGTATAAATAGTGTCTGTCTTTAAACTACTGAAGTTGTGAAAAATCAAAAAAATAAATTCGATAATTCCCCATTTAAGGGGGGAAATAGGGGGGTTAAAATGAGCAATATATTTATTTTTTTGATTTTTGCCGACTTTATGGACCGGCACTATATAGCACTATATAGCACTATATCAATTAGCAATTAATGAATTTTATAATTCACCAACTTAAACCAGTCCCGGAAAATTCGGCAGAATATCTTTGGTAATCTCTTTCATTTCTGCTTCGCCTTTTTTTGCTGCTTCGTCAAGGGCTTTGTTTACGGCAGTTAATAGCAGTTCCTCAAATGATTCCTTATCGGCTTCCTTAAGAAAAGTCTCTGATATTTCTATACTTTTAACAGACTTATTAGCATTAGCCACAACTTTAATGGCACCATTTTCAACTGATACCACGACTATAATATCATTAAGCTTTTTTTTGGATTCCTCGATTTTTCGCCGGGCTTCCTTAAGTTTTTCAAAAAGATTTCCTATCATAGGGCTTTGTATTTTTTGATTAGAGAATTCAAAACTAATATTTTTTGTGTATTTAATATTTTGCTAAAGTCCGAATTTGCGGATATTCCATTATAATCTTTGTAAAGAAACAATATATTTAATTTATCATTAAATTACACCCTCTTATATCGCTTGTATCAAATCTGCCTAATACTTCAAAGCTACCATCGTTGTTAAGTTTACCAAGGTCTTGTGTGGCAATGAATGAGCATGAATAAATATTAGCAAGATCAATTATATTTATCCCACCGGTCTTGTTTTCAGTTAATATTGTTTTCGGGTCATTGGTGTCACGGATTAAAACTTTCATCCAGGGCGGTGTCCTGAAAATACCATTCCCCTTTGAATAAGCCTGCGATAACAACTCCGTCATCCCATATTCCGAATGGATTTTTTCAACATGGAATTTCTTACAAAGAAAATCATGCAGTTCTTCCCTTATTTTTTCCTTTCTCCTTCCTTTCATGCCGCCGGTCTCCATAACAATTACACCAGGTATATCTAATTCAAAGTTTTCGGCGAGGTCGAGCAAAGCAAATGAAACCCCCAATAAAATTGTTTTTTGATTTTCTAATTCCTTAAGCCTTTTAACAAGATCATCATAATTATCTTTATAAAATCCACTGTTCTTATGATCGCTGAACCTGATGAGCTTATCAGCCATATAAACAAGCGAAGAGCTTTCTCTTTCAAGGTATGATGGAAGTAAGGCGATAATGCAGTATTGGTTTGGTTTGCCATAAAAAAGCTCAAAACATTTTATAAAACTTTTATCATAAAGCGAAAGGTTTGTAATATAATGTTTGCTTGATACGCTTCCTGTTGTCCCGCTGCTTAAAAAAACTTTTTCTGTGTCTTGATTTTCGCACAAAACACGATGGGTTTTAAAAAATTCAATAGGCAAAAACGGGATTTTCTCATAATTATCAATCTTTGAGATATCCCTTTGCTGGAAATTCACAAACTTTTTATAAATAGGATTATGAATATATTGATATTGAAATATTTTAAGAGCAGTATCGTTAAACTCAACATTTGAACTGATGTTGAAAATCCGGTTATTTAATTCATTTAATTTCATTAAGAGAAAAATAATGGGTGTAAAGTTATAACGATTTGCAAATTAATTCCGGAAAAATATGTAATTTTACAACCAAAGATTATGAAGCAATTCTTAATAAAATATTGGTTTATATTACTTATCATCGCAGGAGTAGTTTATTCTTGTAAGAAAATGGAAGAATACCCGGTTATTCCGGCAATCGAGTATGAAGATTTTATTAAGCTTTATAACCCATCCCAGGGAATTTTCGACCGTGGTGTATTTAAAATATCTTTTACCGATGGCGATGGAGATATAGGTCTTACCCAGAACGATACGCTGCCTCCTTATGAATACAATTTATTTATTACATATTATGAAATTCAGTATGGTGATACGGTTGAAGTAGTTTTAACTAAATATAACCATGAAACGGGACAATACGATACACTTACTTTCAACGGAAGGATACCGATATTAACCCCTCAAGGCTCTAATAAGTCGATAAAAGGTGAGATAGAAGACACTTTGTTTATTTATAATTACTCTTCTGATTTCGATACTATTATGTATGATGCTTACATTGTTGACAGGGCTTTGCATAAAAGCAATGTTGTTCAAACACCCCTTATTATCAGAAAGTGATCTTAGGTGATATAATCTTGCTTATATTAAAAAAGAAGCTATCCGAAAAAATTGACAAAAATTAATTTTTAAGACTTTAAGCAGACAACCACTATGAAAATAATCTTGTCTTATTTAAATAAGTTAGCTTTCTGTCAGTATTTTTATTATAATTTTTCTAAATTTATTATCTAATTAAAACATTTAAACTATGAAAAAATTTATTTTTGCTTTAGCTACTTTTGTAGCAATCAGTTTAAACACCATTGGACAGAGTGGATGGACGATGGTTGATTCCGGCCTTCCGGTTGGAATAGGAGTCGGTCAGATATCGGTTGGTATGAATGACAACACCGCGCTTTGGGGGTTGGCAATTAACAATGACGGATCGATTTATGATGCTTTTACTCGTTCAACAAATGGAGGTAATACTTGGGAAGCCGGTACTTTTAATGCAGGTAACGGACTATCCCAGCTTTTCGCTATTGATGCCGATGTTTGCTGGGCTGTTTTCAATACCGGTGCTGACCAGGGATTATACAAAACTGAAGATGGCGGAGTAACATGGGTAAAAAAAGGTGATGCTTACGGAAGTGGTTCTTTTGCAAATGTTATTCATTTCTTTGACGACATGAATGGATTCGCTCAGGGCGATCCGGTTGATGGCTATTATGAATTGTATGTTACCACCGATGGTGGTGAAAACTGGACCAGAATTGATGAACTGAATATTCCCGCTCCCACTTCCGGTGAGTACGGAATAACAGGTAATTACTGTGCTGTTGGTGATAATATCTGGTGGGGAACCAACCAGGGTAGAATTTTCAGATCAACCGACAAAGGTTATAACTGGGAAGTTTCAATGACTGTTTTTGGTGCAGCCGAAACTGTTAGTTCATTGATGTTTGATGAATTAAATGGATTTGCATTCAGGTCATATCTTAATTTGGGTATTGAAGCTGTATTGAATGAAACTAATGACGGCGGTGTAACCTGGACAGAAATTTACACTGTTGGAGCCAGCTATGCAAGGTATTTTTATCATGTTCCCGGTACTGTTAATACAGTAATTGGCTCAGCCATGGACCCAACCAATGGTATGGGAATTTCAATTAGTGAAAATGGCGGACATAACTGGACCGAGATATCTGCGGGTTATGAATTCCAGGCTTCTGCATGGCTCGATCTTGAAACCGGCTGGTGTGGAACTTTTACAACAGCAAAAAGTTCAGGCGGTATGTATATTTATGGAGAAGAGCCTCCTCTGGCGCCTCCTACAAATCTCCAGGGAACTTCAAGTGGTTACGTTGTAAATTTAACATGGGATCCTCCTAGTTCCGGAACAACAGAAGAACTTATTTATGACAATAATGTAAATACCGGTGCATACAGTTATAACGGATATACAATGTCAACCCACATGTCTCCGGCAGGTCCTTGTCAGGTTCTTACACTTAAATATTATACATCAATTCAACCAGGAGATAATACTTTTAATGCCACAGTATTTGACTGGGATGGCTCACAACCGGGAACTACTATTATTTACGAAGAAACAGTAACAGCTGTTGATGAAGACTGGATGTTAGTTGATGTATCTGCCCAAAATATTAGTTTTACTGGCGATTTTGTTGTTGGATTTGGGTCTATTAATGCAACAACATTCCTTGGATTTGATGCTGGTTTAAACAACGGAAGATCATGGGATTTCAATAATAGTACATCAACATGGGCTACATGGAACGAAGCATACCTTATTCGTGCCATAGTTCTTTATCCTGATGGGTCGGTTGCAGAAATTGGTGCATTTCCAGCTATGGGAAAGATAAAATTTGCATCAGGGAATTTATCAACTCATCCAACAGACTACTCCGGAGTTACAACAGTTAAACCTATCGATAAAATCGTTTCATCTACAAAAGATTTTCTTGGTTATAATGTTTACCGTGATGGGGTTATAATTAATTCCAGCTTAGTATTAACTGAGGAGTATGAGGATATTGTTACCGCTTCAGGCCTTTATGAATATTATGTTACCGCAGTTTATGATGAAGGCGAATCAGGTCCATCAAATATAATTACTCTTGATGTAATTACAGCTATTAATGAAATTTCCGGAAATACAATTCAAATTTATCCAAATCCGGTCATAGATTACATCAATGTTAAATCCGATAGCAAAATAATTTCGGTTGAACTAATGAATCTTATGGGTCAGCGGATTATCATACAGAAGGTGAATGAATTAACCCATCAGATCAACCTTACAGATTTGCAAAGTGGAATATACATTGTTAAAGTAGAATTGGAAAATAGTACTGTAACCCGTCGGATTGCAGTTAATTAATTAAACTGAACGAAAACGAGTTTGCAAATTTTTCCATACTCAAATTGCATAAAACCAAGCAATTAACTTGTTCGGAAATTGCAAAGTTTATGCGTTTCAGTATAAATAATTCCGAATAAAAAAAGGAGGGCTTATAAGCCCTCCTTTTTGTTTTATCTTTGTTGGCATTCAATCTGTCGTATAATTTCAAAAGAGTATTAGAAATGAATATTTTCGAAATCTATGTCGGTGGAGAATTCTGTAAGTCCCGAAGAGTTCTGGAAGTTTTTAATCCTTATAATAATGAAATAATTGCTCAAACTTACCTTTGCGAGCAAACAGACCTGGAACAAGCCATCGAAAAAGCTCTGTTAGCTGAGGAACAACTCAAATCCCTCCCTTCTTATATTAAGTATGAAGCATTAATGCAGATTGCCGGTTCGATAAATGAAAACAGGAAAGAATTTGCCGAACTGCTTTGCCTTGAATCTGCCAAACCGATTAAATATGCGCTCGGAGAGATCGACAGGGCAATACAGACTTTCATTATAGCTGCCGAAGAATCAAAGCGCCTGCCAAGGGAATATATTGATTTGGAATGGACTCCTGCTGGAGCTAAAAAGGAAGGTCTAATTAAATATTTCCCTGTTGGTTTAATAGCCGGGATAGCGCCTTTTAATTTTCCGCTTAACCTTGCCGTACATAAAATTGCGCCTGCAATAGCTTCAGGATGCCCCATAATATTAAAGCCTTCAACATCAACGCCTCTTTCTACACTGAAACTGGCACGGGTAATTGATAAAACCAACTTACCAAAAGGTGCGGTATCTGTTTTACCAATGGACAGGAAAACGGGAAATCAGTTGGTAACAGATGAACGCTTTAAATTACTCAGCTTTACAGGCTCACCTGAAGTTGGCTGGAAAATGAAAAAAGACGCAGGTAAGAAAAAAGTAGTTCTTGAGCTTGGTGGCAATGCTGGTGTAATAATTACAGGCAGTGCTGATTTGGATGTTGCTGTAAAAAAATGTATCATTGGAGGCTTTGCTTATTCAGGTCAGGTATGTATTCATGCACAGCGTATCTATGTTCACGATAAAGTTTTTAAGGAGTTTACGGAGAGATTTATTAAAGAGATAAAAAAACTCAAACCCGGAAAGCCCATGAATATAGATACTGATATTTCAGCAATGATAGACGAAGCTAATGCGATCAGGGTTGAAGACTGGGTAAACGAAGCTGTCAAGGATGGTGCAAAAATTCTGACCGGAGGCATACGGGAAAAAGCATATTATCCGCCAACCGTATTGTCGGAAACACATAAGGAGATGAAAGTATGTGCTTTGGAGGTATTCGGGCCGGTTGTTACTTTAGAACCTTATAAGCATTTTGAGGCGGCTGTTAACCATGTAAACGAAGGAAGATTTGGTTTGCAAGCCGGAATATTTACTGATAACTTAGATGAAATAAATTTTGCTTTTTTTAATCTGGATGTTGGCGGAGTTATTATAAATGATGTACCGACTTTCAGGGTTGACAATATGCCTTATGGCGGAATTAAAAATTCGGGATTAGGTCGTGAAGGTGTTAAATATGCTATTTTTGACATGATGGAAGCAAAGATTTTAGTGAAAAATTTTTAATAAAAGGAGTTTTTAATATTTGTATTAATTCTAAAGAACAACCGAACGGGTTGATAGTTAATAATATAGAATCTTATTTTATTTTTTTTTATATAAATTATAAGATTTTGTTATTTCTTAATAGAAATTATATAATTTAGTAGGTTCAATTGTTTTTTAAGATATAGAGGTTTTTAGTAAATAATTATTGCAATTTCATTAAAAAATAATTTAATAGTCAATTAAATTTTTTATTAACTTAAATTTTGTGCTTATGAGAAAATTAACCCGAACATTTGTGATTTTAATGGCAGTGCTGTTTTCAGCATCTCTGGCTTTAGCTCAGAGTGAATCAGCGCCACAGCCGAGAGAAAAAGATCCTGCTCAGCAGGAACAAATCACAAATTTTACAGAAAAAACGCCTGCAGTAATGGATAATTCCATGCAGGCAGTTACCAAAAAGGAAATGATTTATGTATTTGAAAAAGATCCGAATGCTAAGTCTGATCCTATTCCATCAGAAGCCTTGTTTGATCTGCAATTTGAATGGCCTGTTGGCGTAGGCGGCGGTGAAGCCGGTATCGAATGTGATGGTATCAATATCTATACCACCAAGTGGAACGGTGCAGATTTTTACAGGTACGAACTTGATGGAACCTATCTTGAGTCATTCACAATAAGCGGTGCTTCCAATGTAAGAGACCTTGCTTATAACGGTACTTATTTTTATGGCGGTGCAGGTTCTTCTGCGGTATTTGAGATGGACTTTGCCGGTCAGTCACTGGTAAGTACGTTTACAGCACCAACTGATGTCAGGGCAATAGGCTATAATGAAACCGATGATGTATTCTATGCCAATAACTGGGGAAGCGCCATTACCGTATTTGATCCGACAGGTGGTTTTGTCAGCAGTTGGTCGGTAGGTCCTGTTGGCGACAGCTACTACGGTTTTGCTTATGATGGTTACAGCACTGACAGTCCGTACCTGTGGGGTTATGCACAGGTAGGTGCCACTCTGAATGAGTTAATTCAGATGCAGCTTCCTGATGGAGCCGAAACCGGGGTATATTTTGATGTAGGAAGCGTTGTTGCTGTGGGAACAGGTATTGCCGGAGGTATGTGTATTGATGATAACCTTGTTGCCGGATTCTGGACATTATTGGGAACTTCTCAGAATGTTAATATCTGGGGGCTTGAATTGTGTGCATCAGGTCCTCCGCTAACCAATGATGTTGGAGTTATAAGTATAACTTCACCGGTTACAGGCCCTAACCTCGGAATGGAAGACGTTACTATAAATATTAAAAATTTCGGGACTGCATCACAATCCAATTTTGATGTATATTATACTGTTGACGGTGGCGGACAGGTAACGGAAACTATTTCGGCAACTATAAACGGAGGCGAATCTTACGAATACACCTTTGCGCAGCAGGCTGACCTTAGTGCTTATGGCACTTATGTGATTGAATCTTGCACTGATTTAACAGGTGATGAAAACCCTGCTAACGATTGTAAGGATGTTTCGGTTCAAAACTTTGATCCGTCTTCTCAATGCGAATTTTCAGTTGTTCTTTGGGATGATTTTGGCGATGGATGGAATGGCGGTACTCTTACAATTTCTGTTGGTGGTACTGTTGTATTGAATAACATTACTCTTGCATCTGGTTACGGACCTGAAACATATCTTTTTGATATAATAAACGGAGCTGATATAACCTGCGTATTTACAGCTGGTGGATGGCCCTATGAATGTTCATACTATATTTATGACAATGATGGGAATGAAGTATTTTCTGATGGTGTAGGAGGAGTTGATCCTACCGGCGGAACGTTCACCGGTGTATGTATCCAGTTTATCTATGGTGACCTGGCAGGTACTGTTACAGAATTGGCAACAGGAAATCCGATAGAAGGCGCAATTGTAATGATTAATAATATGACGGATGTAACTATAGCTAACGGTACTTATCTTATAGAAGACGTAATGATTGGAACATGGGATGTTTATTGCAATGCTGAAGGTTACAATCCTGCTGTTGAAACCGGTGTTGAAATCTTTGAAGGACAGACTACAACACAGGATTTTGCCCTTACATCTCCCACAATGGATATCACACCGACTTCGATTACGGTAACTCTTGATCCGTTCCAAACACAAACCGAAGTCATTGATATTGCAAACAATGGTGACGGTGAACTGGGATGGAATGCTCAACTTGAGATACTTACAGAAGCCACAGATGATGCCTGGGATCTGCAGTTCTCATTTGATGTTGAACTGGCAACAGGTGCTTTGGGAAATGCAGGAGCCGAATGTGACGGTCAGTATTACTATACTACCCGTTGGGCTGCTAATTTAATTCATAAGTTTGACCTCGACGGAAACCTCGTTGAAGAATTTTCAATTGCCGGTGTTTCCGGACTTAGAGATCTTGCTTTTGACGGCACGTACATGTATGGTGGTGCGGCTGCCAATACGATCTATGAAATGGATTTTGCAAGCCAGACCTTGATCAGTACGATTTCTTCTCCGCAGACGGTCAGAAGCATTGCCTATGACGCCGGCGAGGATGCATTCTGGTGTGCTAACTGGGATACCGATATTACACTGGTGAGCAAAACAGGCGCTGCCTTGAATACTTTCCCTGCTTCAACACATGGATTGGGCGGAATGTATGGCACCGCTTACGATACCTGGTCCACAGGTTCACCACAACTTTGGATATTTGACCAGGGCGCTGGTGGAGGTTTACCTCAGCTTATTCACCAGGCTGATCTGAATACACTTAGCATGACCGGATTCACTTACGACGTTTTAACTGATTTAGGCCCCAATCCCAGTGGCATCGCAGGTGGATTGTTCCTGGTTGATAATATATATCCCGGAATATGGTCTATTGGCGGTTTGCTGCAAGGCACACCCGATATGTTCTTTATGTATGAACTGGCACCAGCAGGACCGGTCTGGATATCTATTGACCCGACTTCCGGTACTGTTGATCCGGGTAATACAGGACAAATGGATGTGAACTTCGATGCAACCGACCTGCTTGCGGGTACAATCTTAAATGCAAATATTCACTTTAGTTCCGACCCAGATGTTGGTGCTGTTACCGTACCTGTCCAGTTAATCGTAGGCAGCCAGCCGGTTGGTCATATTCTCGGTAATGTATTTCTTGATGGTATTGCACCTTACAACATCGGTAATGTAGAGGAAGTACTGGTAGAAGCCGGTCCGTACTTTGCATATCCTGCCGCAAAT
>JADHVR010000018.1 GCA_016783885.1 Bacteroidales bacterium | reverse complement strand
AATAACCGAAAAGGTATTTTTTACAAATATCCGGGAAGTTGGTTTCCAGGCTGTCTGCAAGGTCGATGATCTGCTGGTAGGTATGGTAGGCTTCTTCTGTGAGCCAGAAGTTTTGATTGTATTTATTCAAATCCTCAATCTGAATTTCATACTCTATACCTAAATCCTGGATTTTCTCAAGCTCTTTTGGGATTACATAAGCTATAATGTGGTCATAAGCCGGGCCATAGAAATCAGTGTTGAGCTTTAGTGCATAAAGCTGTTGTGCTTGTTCGGGATTGTTTACCTGGATTTTGACCTGCATCTCTTCAGGACGCCAGCCGTCGGCATACGAAAAGAAAAATGCGAAAACCAGGAAGAAACCTGTTAAAGAAGATATTATGGTTTTCATAGTAAACAGATTAGAATTATTTTAATACATTTTTTTTAAGTTAAAACAATTAATAGTAAGAAAAGCCAGCCTTAAAAAGGCCGGCTTTTCGCAAATAAAACACTAAATCAATCAACCTGAAATTATCATTCTTACTCTACAATATGTGAGCAATTACCGGCATTTGGTTTCCATGTACCACTCTTGTCAACATTTTCAACCTGACCATTCATATTGAAATCTCCTGAATAATAACCTGTATTTCCCCTCTGTTGATTCCAGATATCGTTTTTATCCAAATTGTTGATCTCCCCGTCAGCATTGCCGTCTCCACCCATCATACCCCAAATTCCGGGTTCTAATTCTTTATGCCCGTTTAATCCGCCATAAACCTGTCCCTCTCCTGTTGTGAAATTATATATATATTCTCCGCCTGATAATGGCAAAGGATTGGCTGACAATATACCAAGATGATTTCTGTGATAAACAACAGCAAATAAATTTTCGGTAATTTCAACATTAAAAACCAAAGGTGAACTGCCATTTGTCTTTACAATTGTGCCGTCTTTTAAAACGAATGCCGCCTGCCTGTCAATCATTGTTGAGGAAGTAGCAGATGATGCATCTCCGGGAGTTTCGCGTAATTCTATCAAAACCCAATCTATCACATCACTATTGGGAATTGAGGCTACGCTTTCGGTGCCATTGTAATTCCATGGTGGTGTATTATAAGGTTGTGTTAATGGTATGAATCCTAACATATTCAGGAATGTGCTCATATCTGAACCGGCAAAAGGTCCTTCGAGAAATGCTGTCAGGTTAACTGTTATTCCACCTATTACCTCTAATGTGCATGGAACAATTACCTGGGGACTATCAGGATCATTACTATTGACTACAACTTCTCCTGTATATATCCCAATGTCCAAACCTGTTGCATCGAAATGAACTGTAACATTAACCGATTGGCTTCCGGGAACAGTACCTGAACCGTTATTGGTTATTGATAGCCAGGTATAAGAAGATAAATCACCCAATTCCATTGCGAAAAACGTGTCAACAGGATCGCCCTGAACGACTCCGCCAAGAACTTTTTTTCCCGTAATCAGGTCGGTTGACAAGAAAGCTCCACCGTTAATCTGCCCTGTCAGCCCCGTCAGCCAGGGTACCTGTATCGACACTCCGGTCAGTGCTTGTGTATTCAGACTGTATTCGTAAAATGTAGTTTCGGGGTTTCCTGCCCGGTTATGAATCCAAAGTACATTATTGGTTTCATCATAAGCAAAACCATACATTTGTGATAACCCGGGTGCTGTTAACGTTCCATGCTGTGTGCCACTTGCATCAAACTCGATGATTTGAGTATCCCAGTTGGCAGCATAAAAATGTCCTGTATTTGGGTTATACGCTAATGCCCTAATGGCTCCTAATCCTAAATTTCCACTGAATAAAGTTGTAACACTGCCGGTAGCCGGATTAATCTGATAAAATCCGTTTTCATCCCCGGCATACAAATATGTACCGTCAAAAGCCATATCTCTCATTCCCCATGAAGATGATGTTCCCTGAGAATAACTATTGAGCAAGTTCCCTGAAATATCAAATTTATACAGCATGTTTGTTCCCGAATTACCTCCTCCGGTAAACCAGAGATAGGTTCCGTCAAATTCACAACCCAATAATTGATTATCTCCTGTGGGTGTTTGAATATCGAATTGCATCAATATATCTCCAACAGCTTCAGGATAAGAGTAACCTACTTGTTGCGTTGGGCATATTTCTTCTTTTGTACTTGTTGTAAAGTTTTCCTGAGTATATCCTAATTTAAAATTCGGATTAAACCAGCCGGATTTATCTGTATAATTAACGCTTGTACTATACGTTAAACCGAGGTCTCCTAAATTGGATATTTGCATTAGTTCATCTGTCATATTATCTTGTGATAGGGTAACGTTGAAGTTTGCAGGTGAAATTTCTATCTCAGCTGGTGCCGGAGGAGGAGCCATTGCCGGGAATATGATATAATCCACCCAGCCGCAATCAGAACCAGTAGAAACACTATAATCTTTATAGTACATCCATTCGAAAGTATGCTCACCTGCTGTAACAGAATAGCTGACCTGTCCCCATGCTACCGTACCTGACCATTGCTCCTGCAAAGAGCCATCAATATAAAACCTAAGATAATCATAGTTGTTTTCGGAAGAGACTTTCCTGTAAAATGATATAGTTCCGGGACTTGAAATATAAGCTGTTAAATATAAAGAGGTTGTTTGACTATCGGAAATGTCTCCTGATTTTGCACAAAATGCCCCTTCATAAGGACTCTCTGTAACTACGGAGAAATTAGCATCTCCACTAAACTCCCAGGGGAATTTGGAGAAATCACCTGTTTCCCAGTCTTCTATAATTAAACCAACACTCTCATAAAAAGTATAATTGTTGGTATATAAACCTGCAATAACATCAAAAATTAAATCAACTGATTGCCCTAAAGGTGTTGCACCATCAACAGAGATATTAAATGTTGCATATGAAGTTGCACCAACGTTAATTATTCCCAATGGGGATGATGAAGAATTTACAGTTATATATGGACTGGTACTTGATAGATAACCTGTAGCCGAAGGTGAATTACTATGGCCATCATTGGTTGTACCAATAATAATGTCAACTGTTTCGCCCGGATCGAGCTTACCATCATCATTTCCCATTTCTGAATCATCTATTGTTAAATTTCCAATATTTAATACTGGTGCATTTACCAGAATACTAAAGTAAGAAGTCCATGTATCATCTGTATTACCGGTCATCTGAAGCTCGAAATCAATTATATACTGATCAGGAATATTGTCAGCTATTGAGAAACCAAAAGCGTTGTTTATCGTTTTTGTTGCTCCGGTATTAATAGTTCCATAAGCTTCAAAATTATCGGTTAATGTAACATAGGAATCAATACAGGCCAATGTTGCGTTCACATTATAAGCAGTTGCACTTCCAACATTTTCAAGGGTTGTATGTAATTGAATGAATTCTCCAAAATCAGCCAGTCCGTTACCATTTCCTGCAGCATCATTTATAACATGAGAATTGTAAGTAATGTGAGGTCCACTTGCCGGTATTACATTTACATTGCTTGAATATCTGTAGTAATTCTGTTTGGTTACCGTTACAATCATAATATCCCCCACATTTTGAGGTGGTATCGTGATTACGACCGGTGCTCCTGTTCCATTTGCTGTACCAATAATTTCTCCGTTTACTGATAAAGCAATAAGTGATCCGGCATTGGCAGTAACGGTAAAGGATGTTGCACCGGCAAGCAATGTAGGACTATGTGTAACTGAAAGATATTGCGGAATTTCAGAGTATACCGTACTAAATGCATCTCCATGATGATGGAACAAATGATGTGTATAAACTTTATGTTGAGGATTATATGGCCATGAAGACTGTTGCAGGAAAATTTTTCCGGCTGCATTTCCAAAGGCAGGTAAAATACCTCTTGAAGGAGGATCAGTTACTTCACCAGGCATAAAATCCGGCCACATATTGTCATACATTCCCCACACATAAGTATCATTAACAAATGAGTAAGATACCTCAGATGCAGCAGTAATACCAAGAGCACCTGAATTTTGTCCGTTGTAAGTATATCTGTGGAATTTCTCTGCAAAGCATTCGCCGCTGGTATTATATTTTCCGGTTAAACAGTTAATCGAAAAAACCCAAACCAAATCACTATTTGTAAGTCCATCAATATCGGAACTAAGATAATAGGGTTCTCCCCATCCGGTTATACCTCCATGATCTCTGTGCTGCAATATAAAAGCGCCACTGTTAACAGCGTTATTTACCATAGTTGCATTACCTCCTGTAAAACCTCCTAATTCTTGAGGTGTATTAGGGATATAACCTAAACCACTGGGGCCAAAATAATTCATAATAGTAGTTGTATTTGGATTTGTTGACCAGGGGCCTGTATTATAATTGCTTGCAGGATAACCCAAAGCATTAATTCTAACCGTTTGTTTGCCAAGAACATTATTCCAGAATCCGCCAACTACTTCCGAACATATCTGGAACCATCTGTCGTCTTGCCAGCCAAGAGCAGTAATAGGATGATCATAGAAATCAGGATTAGTCGGCGGTGTCCTTTCATTATCAAGAAATTTAGTGATCATAGTTTCCAGGTGAATGGCATTTTGGGCGGTCATCCGGGCAAATATAATATCCGGAAGGTCATCTGAGTCAACGTCAGCATAAATATTATCGGAAACACAGTAGCTGTTCCACATTGGAGATATAATAGTATTTCCACTGGTTCCATAATCGCCAAGTAGAAGAACGGCTACAGGGGGGATATCCCAGTTATTGTAAGCATCATTCACATAATTCTCAATAGCGGTTGTTGTGTTGCCGCCAATCTCTGTTGTTGTAACAACACCTGTTTTTATTCCCTGTAATGTTCTGAACGCTTTTATTGAATCTGCCCATGAAATGAATATAGGGTCATTAGGAGTTATAATTATATATTCGTAATCAGGTGTTTTTGAAAAAGAAGATTTTTTATTGTAACTAATTTCCGGTAAAGCATCCGGGTTTAACACGGCATCTTTTATAATCGGATCCCACCAGCGGCTCCTCAGTCTGTCTTCGCCAACGTGCCCATTGCCACCGTTAAAGGTAACTTCTATTTGTAAATCCCTGTAAACGATAAGTTCTCTTGTTACCGGATTGTACTGAAATGGTGTTATTCCCAACATCACCACGTCAACACCCCTTATTTTAGTTTGCTTTGAAAGTTTAACATTTTCAGCAGGATAAAAAGCATTTTTGGAATAGATTTTAGAATCTTCTTCATAATGCAAGGGACCTTTATCAGTATCAAGAGGAATACGCGGCGCAGGAGCAATATCAATATTTGTCATTGTCTCTGTTCGTATTGCAATAACTTTCACCGAAACACTTGCTCCCTGCGGAATTGCAATATACCTGCCTGTACCGGGAAGATCAGGCGCTCCTTCATTATTTGGTAAAAATATACCTGCAACTTTTACAGTTTTCATCTGCTCACCTTTTATATCAACATCTTCAAGATAAAAATCGGTAATAGAAAAATTAATGCTTACTCCTCCTTTGCTTTCTTGCTCAAGAGTAAAGCCTTGTTTTCCCCAACTGTCGGGGTAAGAGATAACCTGGGTAATACCCACCTGGCTGATAAATAATAAAACAGCCAATAAAATTGATACTTTGTGAATTTTTTTCATTTTTTGTAAATTTTAAATTTTTTACTATTTTTAATTTTTAAAGATTTAAAGTTGACACTTTCCCGCATAACTATGCAAAAAAGAAAAAGATACTTCCGTCGCTATAATGATATTCAAATAATCAATTTGAACCAAAACAAATTTTAATAGCGTAGAGAATAAATTTGGCAGGCTAATTTATATAGTTTTATTATATTACAACAACTTCCAGTAAAGTTTTAATTACAGATTGCAAAAATAATTCAAAAATTAACTAATCTGACAAATTATTTACATTTGCGTTTCGTTCATAATAATGAGTCCGGAATAAAAAGCCACAGATTCACAGATTTTATTATAAAACAATGCTGATTTTCAACAATATATATTTAAAATATTTTTTATTTTGCAAACATTTTTAACATATAACTTTTAACTTGACCCTTAGGGTGTTATGGCATTGAACCCATTAAAACAACTTGCCGGACAAACAGCAGTTTATGGATTAGGAACAATTGTTCCGCGCCTGTTAAATTATTTACTTGTTCCGTTTTATACCCGGATATTCTTAGAAGGAGAGTATGGCGTTATTACAGAATTATATGCCTATATAGCATTTTTACTTGTATTTCTGACTTACGGAATGGAGACTTCTTTTTTCAGGTACGCAGAAAAAGAACAAAAACCTGAAAAAGTCTATAATTCTGCTCTTTTTAGTTTATTAACGACTTCTGTTCTCTTTATCATTGTGATATTTCTTTTTTTGGATCCGATTTCAAAACTGATGCAATATCAGGGACATCAGGATTACATTATTTATCTTTCATTGATAGTTGCATTGGATGCTTTTTCTGCCTTACCTTTTGCATATCTTCGGCAACAAAAAAAAGCGCTCAGGTTTTCGGTAATTAAATTAATAAATGTTTCTGTTAATATTGGTCTGAACCTGTTCTTTTTATGGTTATGCCCGAAATTGGCAGTATCAAATCCGGAATCATTCCTTTTACGATTATATGATCCTGAAATAGGTGTTGGTTATGTGTTTATTTCAAATCTTGCAGCAAGTATTATTACGTTGATACTTTTACTTCCCCTGATATTTAAGTTCAGATTGGAGATCAGTTTTTCGTTACTAAAAAAAATGTTAACCTATGCCCTTCCGTTATTAATTATCGGATTGGCAGGAATGGTCAACGAAGTTTCTGATAAGATCATTTTTAAATACTTAGCAAGTGTTCCCGAAGGAATTACAGATGCTAAAGAATACATTATGGGGCAACTTGGAATTTATGGCGCTAATTACAAACTGGCAGTATTGATGACTTTATTTATTCAGATGTTTCGTTATGCCGCCGAACCATTTTTTTTCGCCCAGGCAAGAGAAAAAAATGCGAAAAACGTATATGCCGCTGTAATGAAATACTTTACTATTTTTGGTTTGCTGATATTTTTGGGAGTTACCTTGTACATTGATCTTTTTAAATATTTTATCGGACCGGAATACTGGGAAGGATTAAAAATTGTTCCGATAGTTCTTCTGGCTAATTTATTCCTTGGCATTTTTTTCAACCTGTCAGTATGGTATAAATTAAACGATATTACAAAATACGGAGCGCTTGTCGCCCTGACCGGGTCATTAATTACTATTTTAATGAACGTGTTGCTGGTACCAAAATTCAGTTATGAAGGAGCAGCCTGGGGGCATTTTGCCTGCTATTTTACCATGATGCTAATTTCTTATTACTGGGGCAAAAAACATTTCCCGATTAATTATGATCTTAAAAGAATTTTATTTTACGTTGCATTAGCTTTAATATTATTTGGATTAAGCAATTTCCTGAAACCTGAAGTTGTTAGCTACAGGTTAATCTTAAATACCGTGTTATTGGCAGTCTTTGTATTTACTGTTTATATTTTTGAAAAACGATTTTTTATCAGAACTGCCGACTAATCCATTATCTTCAAACCTTTAACAACATTTAACTATATCAAATAACTTTTTTCTCTATTTTTGCGTTCTTTTAAATTACACGGAAATAAATGAAAGTCAAAATAGTAAACTCATCTAAACACGCTTTACCATCTTATGAAACTTATGCATCAGCCGGTATGGACCTGAGGGCGGACTTAGATAAGCCCGTTGTTCTGAAACCTCTGGAAAGAGCGCTGATCCCCACCGGACTCTTTATCGAATTACCGGTTGGCTATGAAGCACAGATCAGACCACGCAGCGGACTGGCAATAAAAAAAGGAATAACAATATTAAATGCTCCCGGGACAATTGATGCTGATTACAGAGGAGAGATAAAAATTATTTTGGCAAATATTTCAAGCGAAGACTTTATTATAAATGATGGCGAAAGAATTGCACAAATGGTAATTGCAAAACACGAACAAGCCGAATGGATTGAAATGGAAGAACTGAAAGAAACAGAAAGGGGAGCAGGAGGGTTTGGGAGTACGGGCACTTTATAATTTACGATTTTACCCGCCCGAACGACGTTCAGTCGGGCGGGGATTTTAAATTTATGATTTAATAAAAATGTTGAAAAATATTATATACATACTATTCTTTTTTATTACTTTAACTTTTCTTTCGTGCAAAACCACTAAAACAGGTATTGGTTCGCAAAGTAAGGAGACAAAGGAATTAAAGCAATCCAAAACCAAAGACATTGATAATTCTTCTGTTTTTATTGACGCCAACAAACAAAAGATTTTAGGAAATTACGATGAAGCTGCCAAGCTATTCGACAAGTGCCTTAAACTCAATCCGGATGATGATGCCTCGATGTTTGAACTTGCTAAAATATATCTTATGCAGAACAGGCGGGATGAAGCACTCGAATTATCAGAGAAAGCATCGAAAATTGATCCGGATAATATTTATTACCAACTACTTTACGCAAGCATGTTACAATCGTTTGAGCGGTATAATGACGCTGCAAAGGTTTACGAACAAATTGTTAAATCCAATCCATACAATCTCGAATATTATAACAGGCTTGCCTTAGTTTACCTCTACGACGGCAAATTGGATGATGCTATTAAAGTTTACGATAAACTGGAAGAAAAAATCGGAATAACGGAAGAGTTTTCACTGAAAAAGCAGAGTATTTACCTTCAGGAGAAAAAGATAAATAAAGCTATTGAAGAAATTGAGAAATTGATTGGCAAGTTTCCTGAAGAGAGTAAATATTATGCTATCCTGGCGGAAATGTGTCTTGACAATGGATTGGAAGATAAAGCGATGGAAGCCTATCAAAAGATCATTGAAATAGATCCTGACAATCCATATATTCATTTTTCTCTGGCAGATTATTACAAAAAAAACGGAGAAGAAGAAAAAGCTTTTGAAGAATTGAAACTCGGTTTTGCAAACCCGAATCTTGACATTGACACGAAAATCCAAATTCTGATTACCTATTACACGGTTACGGAAATATACTCCGACCTTAAACATCAGGCTTTTGAATTATCTGAAATCTTAATGGATACACATCCTGATGATCCTAAAACATATTCGATATATGGAGATTTTCTTTTCCGGGATAATAAATTTGAAGAAGCAAGGGATGCGTTCAGAAAAGTAATTTCGTTAGACAGCAGTAAATATTTAGTTTGGGAGCAATTGTTATTTACCGAGTCGGAGCTGAATGATACTAACGCCTTGCTTAACGAAAGCATAAAAGTTATTGAACTGTTTCCCGAACAGCCCCTCCCATATCTTTTTGCAGGCAGCGCTTATTACCAGAAAAAAAACTGGGATGAGTGTGCTAAAGTTTTAGACCGGGGACTTTTTTATATTGTTGACAATCCTTTAATGGAAGTTCAGTTCTATACTTATCTCGGGGATGCTTACAACCAGCTTAAAGACAATGAAAAGTCAGACGAATTTTATGAAAAAGCACTCTCCTTAGACCCCGATAACGATTACGTTTTAAACAATTATGCCTATTATCTTTCTCTTCGAAATGAGAAGTTAGATAAAGCAGCTAAAATGGCTAAAAAATCAACCGAGCTAAAACCCAACAGTTCTGCTAACCAGGATACTTACGGGTGGGTTCTTTATAAAATGGGATATTACGAAGAAGCTAAGATCTGGATTGAAAAAGCAATTGAGAATGGAGCAGAGTCCAATGCCGTTATTCTCGAACATTACGGAGATGTGCTATGGCAACTTGGCGAAAAAAAAGAAGCTAATGAGTGGTGGCTAAAAGCAAAGGAAGCAGGTAAAGGTTCGGAATTTCTTGATAAAAAAGTTGAAGATAAAGTGATGTATGAATAAGTCAGTCTCCAGTCTCCAGTCGGCAGTCGGCAGTTTTTTACTTTTGTCCCATACGGGTTTGCTTCGCTTCACTTTTTACTTTTGTCTTTTTACTTTTGTCTTTTATTCTTGTAAAACAACCAGAAAGGTGATAAAAGGACCTATTAAGAAGTATGGCGCTGATTATCTTTTTGAGAGACTTAAAGAAAATGAGCTTCAGTTCGATTGGTTTTCAGCAAAATACAAATTAGACCTGATCATAGATAAAAAGAAAACATCTTTTAGCGGTCAGTTACGAATGCGCAAAGACAGTGTAACCTGGGTGTCTTTTTCTCCCGCCCTTGGTATTGAAATGGCAAGGCTGCTTATTACTGCCGATTCTGTTAAATTCATCAATCGAATTAATAAAAATTATTTTCTGGGTGATTATCTGATTGTAAACGATTTTCTTGGTTCAAACGTGGATTATGATGTTATGCAGTCAATCCTTTTAGGCAACGACCTCACGTATTACGAAAACGGAAAGTTCAGGGCAACTTATGATAGTAAGGAATACCATTTAGTAACGGCAGACAGAAGAAAATTAAAAAAATATGTACAAACGGCTCAGGATGCCGAGCGTATTTTCATACAGAATATCTTCCTTAATCCTGAAACATTCAAGATCACCCAAATGAAAATAAAGGAGATAAAAAAAGAAAATAAAAAGCTTTCGGCAACTTATTCTGATTTTCGCTTTGTGGACGGGCAACTTATTCCTCATCATATTTCGTATGAAATAACTGCAGAAACCCCGTTAAAAATTGAAATTAATTACTCAAAAATCACAATTAATAAAATACAGCGTTTCCCGTTTAAGATATCCTCGAAATATACATGTATTTATTAAGAGCAAGTTAAACATTGAAATTATTATTTATTTTGAAATCTTGATACATCGAATTAACATACCGGTCAAATTCCATTTTATCTTTCTGTTCTTATATATTACTTCCATTGCTTTCGTATTTAGCCAAAACAAAAAAGCACAATTACAGACTGAAAAAAACAAACTTGAGGATGAAATAAAATACACAAATAAACTTCTTGATCAAACAAAAAAAAGCAAGCAGTTATCCATCAACCATTTGGTCATCCTCAGGGAGAAGATATCCAGCCGCGAAAAGCTTATCGCCACCATTAATCAGGAAATTAACACGGTTAACAAACAGATTGCTCTCAACAACGAAATCCTTAAAGACCTGACAAATGACCTGAAAAATTTGAAGGATGAATACGCAAGGATGATTTATTATGCATATAAGAACCGAAATTCTTACGACAGGATGATGTTTGTCTTTTCTTCGAAAGATTTCAACCAGGCATACCAACGACTTAAATATTTTCAACAATATACTGCTTACCGTGAAACACAGGCAGAACTGATAGAAAAAACCCAGAAAGAGATAAACCGGACTATTGAAAATCTGGAAAAGTATAAATCTGAAAAGTTAACTCTTTTACGGTTGAAGGAACAGGAACTAAATGAGCTTGCAAGTGAAAGGAGCCAGCAAAATAAAACAGTCAAAAACCTTAATGCAAAGGAGAAAGAATTACTGTCAGCCCTTAAGAAAAAAGAGAAAGCTGCTAAAAAGCTACAGAAAGAAATTGAAAAGATCATCGCTGAAGAGATAAGGCTGGCTGCTAAAAAATTAGGTAAAAAGGGAACCTCCACTTTTGCCCTTACACCGGAGGAGATGCAGTTGTCAGCCAATTTTGAATCTAACAAAGGCAGGCTTCCCTGGCCACTTGAAAGAGGCATTATCTCAAGCACTTTTGGCGAACATGCACATCCTGTCCTGAAAAATGTAAAGACTAAAAACAATGGTATTGATATCCTTACCGACCGGAATTCAAAAACCAGGACAATTTTCAGCGGGGTGGTTACACGTGTAATGTCGATACCTAATTACAACTATGTCATTATGATCCGGCACGGGGAGTTCCTGTCGGTTTACTCCAACTTAGATGAAGTTTATGTACAAAAGGGCGACAAGGTGGAAATCAGGCAGGAGATAGGTCGCATCCACACCGATGCTAATGAGTCCAAAACCGAACTTCACTTTGAACTTTGGAAAGGAAAAACCCTGCTCAATCCTGCCGGTTGGTTAGCGAAATAGAAATAATTTAATTTGTGTTAATCTGTGTCTATCTGTGGTGCTATCTTTTTTTCACCACAGATTAACACAAATTTTCTCAGATTATTTGTGTCAATCTTTGTTCATCTGTAAAGACGAATTCAGTTTCAGTTTAATAATTAAATATCTCTTCCAGCGTCAATTCTTTTACGGTTCCAAGCTTGCCAAGTACATTCATATCAACCATTTCCTTGTTGCCCATTACAAGAATCGTGTAATTATTGTCTTTGATGTATTTGTCGAAGAAATAACTGAAATCATCTAATTCAACAGATTTTACGTAATTATAAACATCCTGCCTGATATCATAGTCGATGCCTCTGTCTAAATTCCGCTGATAGGTCCAGAATATGTTTGTTTTAATGATGCGTTCGGTTTCAATCTTCTTCCTGATTGATTCCTTTGCCAGTTCAAACTGTTTTTGAGCTTTCGGCATATTGTTCATCAGGTCGAGTAAGGCATTTGTAGCATCTCCGAGCTTATCAGCCTGGGTTCCTACAAAACCATAGATAAAATTTGATTCGTCTTTTCTGGCAGGAATGGCAAAAGCTGAAAAGGCTGAGTAAGCCAAGCCTCTTGCCTCGCGTATCTCCTGAAAAACAATGGATGAGAGACCACTGCCAAAGTATTCGCCAAACACTCTTGAAGGTGGAATCAGGGATTTATCGAACATAGGCCCTTTAGCTATCATCATTATAGATACCTGGCTCATGTCGTAATTTACAAAATACACAATGTTTTTATCTGTTTCCTGTTCAATATACTTAACGGGCGAAGGATAAGGTTTTAATTCACCGGGAACATTATGGTATTTATCAATAACAGGGATCATATCCTTAAGGTCTTCCTGTCCGTAAAAAAATAATCTGTGTTCATAAGAATACAGGTCTTTGATCAGGTTTGTCAATTCTGAGGGATCGATTTTTTTCAGTCCTTCTTCGGGAATTATATTCGTGTTCGGATTGAATGCACCGTATCTGCCGTAATTGTATAATCCACCCCATAAAATGCTGGATTTATTCAACTTTGCGTCACTTCTTTTCTTTAATATTCCATCTATATAATCGTCATACGCTTTCTGGTCGGGCACAGCGCTGGCAAGCACATGCTCCAGCAGTTCCACTCCTTTTTCAAACGACTTTTGTAAACCGGTTATATAAACATAGCATCTTTCGTTGCCGGTATAAACGTTCATACTTAAACCGTGTTTGAAAAATTCTTTCTGTAACTCTTCGGGAGTATATTTATCTGTGCCTATGTACGGAAGATAATTAACTGCCAGGGGTAATTCCAGATTATGCTTTTTACCCATATCGATAATATACTGAAGGTTAAAAAGCTCATTAGTTTTATTTTTAATATAACTGATTTCTATTCCTGAATTCAACTTATCACTAATAATTTCTTTTTTAAAATCTACAAAAACAGGTTTGATGGGTTTGGATTCTTCTTTAATAAATTCTTTGTAAAATTCCGACTGGTCTTCGCGGTTGATCTTAATTGGAGTGATCGGAGGTTTTTCAACCTTCACAAGGTTCTTATTTTCGCCGGTTCTCTTGTAAACTACAACGTAGTTGTTTCTGTATTTTTCTTTTGCAAAAGCCATTAAATCCTCTTTTGAAATTTTTTCAAGTTCATCTAAAAATTTCAGCCGGTCGGAATACGGAACATTTTTAATGAATATATCCATAAATTCAAATATCCGTGAGAAATTGCTTTCCTGTCCCCTGATTTCAGACAAGCGCAAGTCATTTATTACAGCCTGGATCATCCAATCGTCAAATTCACCGGTTTTTACTTTTTCAATTTCACCCAATAAAAGGTCTTTTACCTCTTCCAGGGTTTGACCTTCGCGAGGCTGTCCATAAAACCTGTGTATGCCGTAATCCCGCATAAACCGTGGATAAGCTCCTGCTCTCAGGACTTTTTGTTTCTGATTCAGATCCAGGTCGATCAATCCTGCCTGGCTGTTACTGAGTATCATATCGATCAGGGTAACGTACTTCTGATCCATAGAATTATCTCCGTCAAATCGATATGCGAAGATCAAAGATTCAGCATCAGGCCCGATCACTTCTTTTGTAACAGGTTCGTTAATTGGTTCCTCAACAGGTTGTTCAATCACAGGCAGGTTTTGATTGGATTTCATCGGACCGAAATATTTATCGATCAATACAATGGCATTTTCATAATCAAGATCACCTGACAAAGCTATTGCCATATTGTTCGGAACATACCATGTTTGGGCAAATTTGTTTATATTAACAAGGGAGGGATTTTTTATATGTTCGGGTAAACCGATGACATCACGTCCATAAGGATGATTTGGGAAAAGCCCTGCCACCAAGGCTTTGTTTACCCGGCTCCGATCCATATCCTGGTACATATTAAATTCTTCATACACTGTTTCTAATTCTGTGTGAAACAGCCGTAAAACCATTTCACTAAAACGTTCGCTTTCCAGTTCCAGCCATTTTTCAAATTCATTAGAAGGAATATCATTGATATAAACCGTTTGCTCATAAGAGGTTCCTGCATTAGTCCTCTTAGCCCCGAGGCTTGAAACAAGTTTGTCATACTCATTGGCTGCAACAAAAGAAGCGGCAATTTGCGAAACACTGTCGATTTTTTTATAAAGGGCTTTTTTCGTTGCAGAATCATCGGTCGCCCTGTGCTGCTCGAACAGGTCGGAAATCATAGTTAAATAAAATTTTTCTTCTTCCCAGTTAAGGGCTGCGACCTTATTGGTTCCTTTAAACATCATGTGTTCGAAATAATGAGCTAAACCGGTGGTTTCAACCGGATCGGATGTTGAACCTGCCCTTACTCCAATAAGCGTTGCAATACGGGGTTCATCGGCATTGTAACTCAAATAAATTTTTAAGCCATTATCGAGAGTATAAATCCTCGCTTTTAACGGATCATTTGAGACATACTCATAGGTGTAACCATTTGAATCGGTGGCGGTGTGTACTTTGTATTTATCAGCCGAACAGGCAATCAATGCTGCCAGGATAAAAACAATTACTAATTTTTTTGCATAGTGAAATGCCATTTGTACTTTTTTTCGAGATTTCATTACAATTGATTTTTAGTGAAACATATTTGAATTTTTTGATAATTACAATGATTTAAGAAATTAACCATGTAAAAGTAATCTTTTTTTCAGCAAGACAGGAAAAGCCTTATAAAAATTGCCGAATTACCTTTATCCTGCATTATTTATGAATTAGTAATTAAACCGTTTTAACGGTTTTTGTGAATTGTGCAGGTTATAACCAAATAAAATAAATCTAAAATAGAATAACAGTTCTTCCGCAGAAATCTACAATTCGGTAATTAAAAATTTTTTCGCCATGAAAACGAACACATCTTTGCAAACAAATAATTCAACAATGAAAGTCAAGTTTATTATTTTAATTCTGTTTTATTGCCAGGCAGTTTTTTCGCAAACTGTAATTTCGGGAAAAGTTACAGATAAAAAAGGTGAACCGATAGTTGGTGTTAATATTTACTTGAAAGGAACTTATGATGGAGCATCAACGGATGCTGACGGGAACTATAAAATCAAAACAGAACTTCAGGGTAATCAGATTCTTGTTGTCAGCTGTATCGGGTATAAAACTTGCGAAAAAGAAATGGAAGTAACCGGCGGAAGCATTTTCCTTGATATTGTTATAAAAGAAAGCAATAGCCAATTGAATGCGGTAGTGATTACCGCAGGGTCATTCGAAGCAAGCGACGAGAAAAAATCAGTTATAATGAAACCGCTTGACATTGTAACCACAGCAGGCGGATTAGCTGATATTCCTTCTGCGATAAACACATTACCGGGAACCCAGATGGTTGGAGAAGAAGGTAAACTTTTCGTCAGGGGAGGCGACAGTTACGAAACCCGTACCTTTATCGATGGGATGATCGTTGACAAACCTTATGAATCAACCACACCCGATGTTCCATCAAGAGGGAGGTTTTCTCCATTTCTTTTTAAAGGTACTATTTTCAGTTCAGGAGGATACTCAGCCGAATATGGTCAGGCATTATCCTCTGCCCTTATATTGCAAACTACCGACCTTCCTTCAGAATCGGTTTCAGGTATTTCGTTGATGAGTGTCGGAGTTGGGGCGTCTCATACACAAAGATGGCAAAAATCATCTGTATCCGTTTCAGCCGATTACTTTAATCTCACACCGTATTTCAACCTCTTTAAACAAGATTTCGACTGGCAGGAAGCGCCAAAAGGAATCGGCGGTTCTTTATCATTCAGGCAAAAGACAGGAAAAGACGGATTGATCAAATTCTATAGCCAGGTCAGCCATGGTAAAAGCAAACTTCGTTATCCAAACTATATGGACGTAGCAACAACAAATGACATTAATCTGAATGATGATAATGGATATTTCAATGCAACTTACCGTGACCTGTACGGGAAAAAATGGATTTCGAATGGCGGCGTTTCTTATACATTTAATGTTGACGATACAAAGATTGAACAAGACGAGATAAAAGAAAAAACCAAAAGCCTTCAATTCAAATATAACCTGGCTTGTTTATTGAGTGAAGATATTAAAATCAAATTCGGAGGGGATGTCTGGAACAGGCAGTTCTCCCAGGATTATTTTGATTCAAAGAGAAATGAAAATTTTTTCAGCGACTTTACTGATAATATTTCATCAGTCTTTGTTGAAGCGGAATTTATGATCAATGGAAAATTTGCAGCACGGGTAGGAGGAAGGGCTGAATATTCAAGTTTGTTAAAAGAATCAAACCTGTCGCCCAGGATATCTCTGGCTTATAAGACAGGCAAGAAAAGTCAGGTGTCGCTGGCGTACGGTACGTTTTTTCAATCACCTAATGACCATTATCTTGAATTCAATCGCGACCTGAGCTTTGAAAAAGCCACACATTACATTTTGAATTACCAGATCATTAAAAACAACAGGACATTCAGGATAGAGGTTTTTTATAAAGATTATAAAAACCTTGTGAAATACGACAGTTTATATTTGTACGATCCTTCAGCTTATAATAACTTCGGTAAAGGATATGCACGGGGAATCGATATCTTTTGGCGGGATAATTCTTTCGGAAATCATGATTACTGGATTTCTTACTCTTATATCGACACAAAACGCAATTACCGGGATTATCCGGTTTCTGCCACACCTACATTTGTCTCGAACCACAATCTATCTGTTGTGTACAAACACTACATATCCAAAATAAGTTCACAGATTGGGATGACCTATAGATTTGCAAGCGGAAGAACTTATATTAATCCTAATAATCCTGATTTTCTATCTGATAAAACAAAAGCTTACAATGACCTTAGTTTTAATCTGAGCTATCTTACAAATTTATGGGGTAATTTTACAATCGTATATTTTTCGGTAAACAATATATTGGGGCTTGATAACGTATTCGGTTATCAATATAGCTTAACTCCCGACAGCAATGGAAATTATAACTCCTTTGCCGTAACACCCGGAGCGAAAAGATTTTTGTTCCTTGGAATATTTATAAGTTTATAATAATTTTGGAAAATAAAATAAGTATTAATTAAAATTTCAGAAAAATGAAAACAACAATTATTTCTTTATTCTTGATTATGGCAACGGTATTTGTTTATTCGCAAACCGAACAGGATTACATGATGATCATGGTAAAACAGAAAAAAGCGTTTAAGATGGCACAAACTGAGAAGGATTTCCAGGACCTTGCTAATAGTTTCGAACGCATCGCCAATACCGAAACAGATAAATGGCACCCATTGTATTATGCAGCCTTCTGTTATATTAATCTGAGCTTTGTATCGGAAGGCAGTGATAAAAAGGATTCGTATCTTGATAAGGCACAAACTTTCATCGACAAAGCCATTGAAATCTATCCTGAAGAGTCGGAATTATTTGTCTTACAAGGTTTGCTATACCAGGGGCGTATCCAGATTGACCCGGAAACCCGTGGAAGGAATTATTCTATGAAAGCAGGTGAAGCCCTTAATCAAGCCAAAAAATTTAATCCTGACAATCCGAGGGCTTATTATCTTCTTGGTATGAATGTGTTGCATATTCCCGAAGCATTTGGAGGCGGTATTAAGGCTGCATGCCCTTTATTTAAAACAGCCATGGAAAAATACCGGACAACTGTTCCTGACCATGTATTATCTCCAACATGGGGCGGCGAACAGAATCAGCAGCAGTATGCGCAGAATTGCGGGGAAGAAGAATAGCGATTTTTGATTTTTGAATAATTAATCATGTCCCGAAACTTCTGGGTCGGAAAAAAAATAGACAATAGTAAATAGATAATAATCAATAGACAATAATAATTGGTGAATTATGAGGAAAGCTGATAAAAAAAGAATTTTTTTAGGTCATCTGCGAGATTTACTGATCGTTATTATTATCGGTAATTTAATAGCATCGCTATTTGGTGCAAGCATTGATTATATTTTTAGTTTTCAGGCTTCGGCATATTCATTATTGATAGGGGGCTTTTTATGGAAAGGAAACCATGCGGTAGGTTGTTTTATTAACAAATATGTTGATATGCACGAAGATCCAGCCAGGGCACTGAGGTGGAATTTGTTTGCGATGTTTAGCTATTCTGTAATTATAATTTTTCTTGTCAATTTTTTTTGGCATGTTATTTTATATAAAATCGACGTTCGTTATTTATTTCAGGGTTTCGGCAGGCTCATCATGATTGTGGAATTGGGAATTACAATAGTGATCGCCTCAATCTTGTATTCAATTGATTTTTTTCGGTCATGGAGGGAGGCAGCAGTAAACGAAGAAAAATTAAAACGGGAAAGCATCGTCTTGCAATACAAAGCCCTGAGGAACCAGGTAAATCCCCACTTTCTGTTCAACAGCCTTAACACATTGTCATCCCTGGTTTATAAAGACCAGGATTTGGCTACGAAGTTCATTAAACAACTTTCGGAGGTTTACAGGTATGTGCTGGAACAAAAAGACAATGAAGTTGTAGCTGTAAAAACGGAAATAGAATTTGTTGAAAAATACCTGTACCTTCAAAAAATCAGGCACGGAGATAATTTAAAAACAAATATTGACCTGAACGGTTGTTCTGATAAATTGATAATTCCGTTATCTCTTCAAATATTAGTGGAAAATGCCGTAAAACATAATATTGTTTCGAAGGAAGATCCGCTTGAGATAAAAATATTTAATGACGAAGATTATATAATTGTACTGAACAATTTGCAGAAAAAAACCACCATCGGGCATTCAGGAGGAATAGGTTTGAACAACATTAAATCAAGATACGAACATTTTACAAATAAATCTTTTATTATTCAAGAGACCTCATCGCAGTTTATAGTAAAAGTTCCTCTTATCAAATCCGGCGAAGCATGAAAGTTGTAATCATCGAAGACGAAGTACGGGCTGCCCAATTTCTTGAAGGGCTTATCAAACAATACGACCCGGAGATTGACGTGTTGGAAATTCTTGATTCTGTAAAGAAAAGTATAAAATGGTTCGACGGTCAACCACAGCCCGATCTGGCATTTATGGATATACAATTAGCCGATGGTTTGAGCTTTGAAATATTCGAAAAAACTTTAGTCGAATGCCCGGTAATTTTTACTACTGCTTTTAATGAATATGCTATCAGGGCATTTAAAGTTAACAGCATTGATTACCTGTTAAAGCCCATCGACTTCGATGAACTCAAAGCAGCTATAGATAAATTTAAAAAAACTTATGCCCAAACCCAGACTATCCCGCACCAACAGGTTTTTGATGTTGTACTTCAAATGCTGACAAGCAATTATAAACAGCGCTTTGTGATAAAAGTAGGAGAACACATTAAATCCATTTCTGTTGAAAACATCCTGTATTTTTACAGCCTCGAAAAAGCTACTTTCCTGCATACTTCCGATAACCGTAACTACGTGATTGATTATTCACTGGAGCAGGTTGAAGACCTGATTGACCCGCAAAAGTTTTTTCGTATAAACAGGAAATACCTGATAGCAATGAATTCCTTTGGTGATATTATTTCTTATTCCAACAGCCGCTTGAAAATTGAACTGTTACATTCGGACGACCAGGATGTAATTGTTGCGAGGGAGAAAGTTGGGAAGTTTAAGAAGTGGCTGGATGGGTGAGATGTTAATTGTTAATGGGTAGAAAAAAATTGTGGCAGGTATACTTTTTAGCAGGTTTTGGATTGTGTTTTGGCATGAACGACCGGGCAATGTGTATGACTGCAAAGGGATGACTAAATCTCATCAATCTCTTTTTCAATTTTATATTTTTTGATACTCATACTCATTTTTAATATTATACATAAAGTAACTACCTAGCGATCCCGCACTCATTAATCCTTCAAAAACTTCTTGTGGCACATCGAAATACCGGGAAATTGCCCCGTTATGAAATTCAATTTCCAAAATTTGATTGTTTTCATCATAACCTACTGAAGCTACATTTGAGGAATGTACAGGAATTCTTTTTATTAGAGAATATTCATTTTTCAATATTGTTTTTCCTGATTCGGAAATAATGTATTTCTGTTTTTTGCTGTTCGGTTTATCTGGCAGGGTATATAAAATCCATCCCATTGCCAGTAATGGCTTTATGTGTTTATTGTAGTTTTTAGTGTTATTATACATTTGAATCCTCTCAAAAATAGCTTCCCTGCTTTGAGCTTGTAAACATAACTCCAAAACATCTATACTTTTTTGCCCGATAAAAGATTTAAGTAGTGATAACAGTTCATTTGCCTTGTTATAATTATATTGTTTTATCCATCTGTTAATGGTTTCCAAAGTTTGAAAATCTAAATAATCATGCTGCCTTTTATCTTCGTCTCCATGTCGGGAGACTAAGAGCCTAAGATGATGATGGATTTTATTTAAGCTTTTAATTGCCAAACTCTTATCTATGTCTCTTTTTTTAGAGACTAAGAGACTAAGATAATTATTTATATCACCTACTGAATTAACTATCCATTCAATATCTTTGTAATCATCTTTAGCTTCTTGTATTTTTATCTGTTCAGCTAAAGTATGAATCTTAATAGTACTCAGGAAATAAGACCTGTTATCGTCTGTTTCAAATATTGGCCGTGGTGAGCCGTTAATTTCAAGACTATTATAGATAATAGGAAAGCCGGTTCCCCTGCCTTCGGTTAATTTAAGTTCTTTTAAAAATCCACCCAGTTTCCGGTTTCTGTATTCTCTTGTAACAATTCTTTCTTTTTTAAGCATCTCTTTGTCAACAGGAGGTATGGGACCCGGGAAGCTCAAAATTTCAATTTTATCAGGATGTATCTGTATTTCAACAGGATTTTCACGTTCGTAGCTTCTGTGATAAACGGCATTTACCAATACTTCTTCAATTGCCTGATAAGGATAATTAAAAAACCTGACCGCTTCTGCCTGCCTAGGAGACTTCGATACTTGCTCCTGAATAATATTAGTATTAATGAAATTCAGTACATCTCTTACTTGTTTGACAATAGGGCCTGTGAATATTTTTTCCACGTAATCTTTACCAACCTTGCCTTTGTGTAATACAAGTTCTATTTTGGCTCCGGCAAAGAAATTATCAGGATGTTCGTTAAAAAGCAATAACCCAACATTTGTAGGCCTGAGATTTTCATCCGGCCCTTTTGCAATTTTCATTTGTTTGCATAAATCCTGAAAATGAATTTTCGTACTTTCATTATACAATGGACTCATTACCTCTTTCAGGTGCGACTGGATTAATTGCAAACTAAGATTGTCAAGTGTTGCGCCCTGATTTATTCTGTCATCAAAAGGGATTCTTGCTGTAAGCTCAAGTAACCTTCTTTCGTATTCAGAACCGTCTTTTACTTTAAGGGTTTTCGATCCTCGTTTGATGTACCATGCTTTTTCCGACTTCTTTTCGCTGAGGCTTACCGGAGCTTTATAAGGACGATTATCTCCTGCAGGTGCCCAAATAATTAAAATATGTTTTCCGTCTTTTATATACGGTTGTGAAACCGGAATAAATGCAGGAGATATTTTAAACGATAATTCAATTAATTTCTTTTGTATCACATCCAGTTGATCTGATTTTAATCCAACAGGTGGTAGTTTTGCTTTTCCATTTTCTTCTTCTACACCAACAATAATATATCCACCATCCCAATTATTAATATCATTGGCATAAGCACAAAGAGAATGTATAATGTTTTCGGGATTCCATCCTTTTTTAAGCTCAACACGATCCCATTCAACCGTATGGCCGTGTAATAATTCATCTATGTTTATGGGTAATGCCACTTTTATTTATGTTAATTTTTCAGATTCCACATTAAATACCCTATCCCTTTTGGATGATTTTCGTCGAACCAATACCATATTTCATTTCTTGAAGTACCTTTTTTAAAAGAATGATAATCCATTGCAAGGACAAGTTCCCCATCACAGTCTTCATCAAAAGGAACATCTTCCATATTTTTCCATATCGTTTCTATTGTTTTTATATCAAATATACTCATACCCCTTTCATTCAAATTATTAATTTGCTTTTTTTTGCTTTCTTAAATATTCCACTTTTTTTTCGGCAACTCTTAACACATGTTGGGAAGTTTAAGAAGTGGCTGGATGATTAATCAATCATAATTATTTCTTTAACACCTTAAACTCGGTTCTACGGTTTAGCTGCCGTCCTTTAGCAGTTTCGTTGGTAGCGATCGGCTGAGTAAAACCGTAGCCTTTAAAGACAAGTCGGTTTTTATTTATGCCTTTCTGGGTTAAGTAATTAACGACTGCTTTTGCCCTGTTTTCCGACAGCTTTTGATTGTATGTAGCCGATCCGATGTTATCGGTATGTCCTGAAATCTCAATTTTTAATGTTGGCATTTCATTAAGCAATTTATATAAACGGTCTGATTCGGCTACGGATTCGGGACGTAATGTGGATTTATTAAAATCAAAGAAAATATTGTTCAGGACTATTTTACTACCCACCTCTACTTTTTTCAGTAAAATGTCCTTTTTAATTTTTTTAGCAACTGCATTTTCAGGGATATCGAAATTTTCTGAATGGAACAGATAGCCTTTCTTGTTAACCGATATACCATAGTTCATACCCGGCTTAAGGGAAAGTAAATAAGCGCCGGTAGTGCTGTTCGATTCAAAAATTGCCATCAATTCACTCTTTGTGTTGTCAATTATTTCAATGGTTGCCTGCAAAGGTTCAAGCGTTTCGGCATCGAGAATTATGCCTGTGAGTATTGTATTCTGTTCTATTTTTGGTTCGGGTCTCGGTGCAAATGCAGCTACTTTATATGCAAGTTCGGCTTCTTCCGAGTTAATGACCATGGGTTTGGCAGCCCCGAGGAATGTGATTATATAAAGGTCCTGTTCACCATAACCGTCCCTTTTCTTCGAGGAATAATAACCGCGTTGCCCACTGGCAGCTATCGTAAAAAATACATCATCATCCGGAGTATTTATCGGGTATCCGAGATTTATGGGATTCGACCATTTTCCATCTTTATACTCCGATTTGAATATATCAAACCCACCCATTGAGTTATGTCCTTTCGAACTAAAGTATAAGGTTTTACCATCAGGAGTAATAAATACTCCTTCTTCATCAAAGAGTGTATTTATTGTAGCGCCGATATTTACCGGTTGCTGCCATCGGCCTTTTGCATCTTTCCTGCTATAATAAATATCCTGTCCTCCATATCCTTCTTCTCTTAAGCCGGTGAAATATAAGGTTGTTTTATCAAAAGTTAAAGATGCAGAAGCCTGCTTTAGTCCTGAATTTATATTATTTGACAATCGTTCAGGCATGGTATAGGTATTATCTCTTACCTTGCTTTCGTAAAGATTATTTCCTCCTGAAGATTTGTAAACATACAGGATAGTACCATCGGATGAAATTCCGGCAGTGGCATCGTGGTTATTGCTGTTAAGAGCATATACATTGTCGGGTAGCAACCACTTTCCGTCTTCATAATAGGTTACATAAATGTCTTCGAAATAATAGGAATCATCATCCCTTTTTCCACCTGTTGTATTTTCCCTTGACGAAGTGAACAAGATCATGTTTTCTTCGGGGACGACCAGCGGTCTGTAATCGGGATAAGCAGAATTGACCACATTGCCCATATTGTCAACAAAAATCCTTTCGGGCTTCGCCACCATTTCCTTTGCAGTAGTGCATTCCTCAATCCTTCTATCGACTATTTTATCTTCTCTGTCTAATTGCTCGGGTGTTAACGAATTTTTATGTTCCGTGTATTTATCAATGGCTTTGTCGAACTGATAATCTAAATGATAAGCCCGGGCTATAAGATAGTTTACGTCATTATACTTCATATCGAGGCTTATCCTGGGATCTAAGCTATATGCCTTTTCAAGATATTTAATTGCTTCGGATTTGTCGTTGTCGTCCAAGAGGCATCTGCCGATCTTATAATTAAGCAAGGCATTATTCGGATTGAATTTATTGGCTTTTAAATACTTTTCAATGGCTAAGCGGTATATGCCGGGTCCTTTTTCATAGTATTTATCACCTGCTTTTATATTATCCAGTGCCTTACTAAGTTCTTCTCGATGATTCGGGAAATTATATTTTGTAAATTCAACACTCTGGGCTAAGGCGCCATTGAAATATACCGTCATCAGGATGATAAAACTTGTAATAAATATTTTTCCAGTCATTTTTTTTTATATTAAAGAATTGGTTACTATTCAGTTTATAAAAGTTCTATTGGTATCACAATAATTATTACCGTGATAACATATAACCTTTAACAGATAACATATAACTTTAAAAATTCTGTACTATCACCTAATCAGCACATTGATTATTTACATATTTCCGGGCTTCAATAATTCCCAGCTCAGCAGCTTTATTCCAGTCGCTACAAGCGCCTTTTTCATCTCTTTGCATTTCTTTAGTGATACCCCGGTTTAAATAAGCATCAGCATAATCAGGATCAATATCAATTGCTTTAGTAAAATCGGCGATTGCACCATTCAAATCGCCCATCATGTATTTGGCATTGCCACGGTTATTATAAGCATAAGCATAATCGGGCCGGATTGAAACAGCTTTATCATAATCCTCAAGTGCTCCTTCATAATCACCGGTTTCATGTTTTACTCGTCCTCTGTTGTTATAAGCAATATAATAATCCGGATCGATTTTAATAGCCGCTGTATAATATTCAAGGGCTGAATTTAAGTCGTCAATATATTCATGTACTTTTCCCAGGTTATCATAAGCACATGCAATGGTTGGATCGAATGTTACTGCTTTAGTAAAATCATTTTTTGCAGATTCATAGTCCTCCATAAGTAATTTAACACTTCCTCTATCGTTATATGCGCTGGCATAATCAGGTTCAAGTTCAATAGCTTTATTAAAATCCATCAGCGCTTGTTGGTATTTATCCTGTTCAACGTTTGTGCAGCCTCTGTAATAATATGCTTCAGGATAATCAGGATATTGCTGAACAGCAATTGAGAAATCCCCGATTGCTTTTTGATAATCTTTTTTTTGTAGATAAGCATACCCTCTTCCTGAATATGCTTTAGCATTTGGTTCGAGTTCAATTACTTTGTCAAAATCCATAATAGCTTCATCAGGACTATTTAATTGCAATTTGATACAAGCGCGATTGTAATAGGCTTTCGCGAAATCGGGCTTCAACGTTATAGCCTTATTTATCATAGTAACGGCTTCGATAAATTTGTGTTTGTTAAATAAATCCACGCTTTCATTAAATAGTTTGTTAGCAAGCTGACCGTCTTTGGAACTGCTCGTCGTATCAGCATCCTGTGCCATAATAACGAACCGGAATATCAATAAAACAAAAATAAACAGGAAATTACGTTTCATATTCTAAATAGTTTTAAAATGAAAAACAAAGATAATAATAATACTTCTTTTCAGGATTATCGAAAAATTAATATTATAAACATCAGGGCATCTTAAAAGACTCAAATCCGTTTTAATTAACAATAACATTTTTATAATGCTGATATCGTTCAAGAATATCATAAACAAAGTTATAAGGTTCTTCACCTCTGCAATATCCGTATTTCACAACAGAGTCACTATAGAATTCGGGTTTTGATTTATTACGAAGGAAATAATCCACATTGTCGTTCCAGAGATTAGGATTTTTATCATATTTTTCAGCTAACCTTCTGGCATCATAAACGTGGGCAATTCCAGCATTATACGATGCAAGGACAAATTTTGTCCTTTCGCTTTTGTCTTCAATTTTATCAAGAAATTGTTTATCAAGCAGTTTAATAAATTTTACACCTGCTTTTATTTGTTCTTCCGGTGGAGAAAGGCTGTCAATCCCATATTTTTGTGCATTATGCGGCATCAGTTGCATCAGTCCATAAGCTCCTGCCCATGAACGGGCTTCAGGATAAAACCTGGATTCCTGGTAAATAAGCGATGCAAGCAACCGCCAGTCCCAGTCAATAAGCTCGCTGCATTTTTTTATAACCGGATCGTAAGGAGATATTTTACCTCCTGTTACCGAATGATATTCGCTTCTGGCATAATTAATTGTTCGGGGATTCCTGAAGTATTTATTATAAAGAAATGCCGAAGTCCTTGTTTTAATAAATCCCTCAAGCCAAAAGTTGATTGTATCAAGCAGTCCGTTTGCGCCCCTTTTAACTGCCCAGGCTATGTGTTGCGGAAAACTTACAGGTGTTCTAACATCAATATCAGGATAATACTTTTTATTAACCAGTGCAATATGTTCATCGCAAACCGTATAGTCTATTTCGCCTTTTGATACCATTGTTATCAATTCCTCGACAGTAGCGTCGGGGTGCTCAATAACGTTAATATCTGCTCCAATTTCATCGGAAAGATTATTTAAACGGGAATGGAAAATCGTATTTTTTTGAATATATATTGTTTTACCTGCCAGATTAAGCGGGTTTCTGATTAAATGTGAATTAATCTCATCCATGGTTCTCATTTTTCGCCAGTTATCAGGCTTTCGTTGAACAAGCACTTGTCTGGTCTGGCTAAGCGGACTGCTGAAATCAACAATATTACTTCTCTCTTTGGTAACTGTTAATCCTAAGGCTATCAAATCACATTCATCTTCATTCAAACAATCGAAACTTGACTCCAGATTATTAATGATTTTTATATCGAGTTTAACACCTAAAAATTTTGTAAAAGATTTCAGGAGTTCATATTGGTAGCCCATTGGCTCTCCTCTGTAAACAAAATAATTAGTAGAATTATATTCAGTAGTGGCAATTAATTTTTTTTCTTTTAAAATCCTGTTAAGTATTATATTTTCTGGCTTTTTTACAATTTGATCTGTTTCTGCCGGATTTTTCTCCCTGGTTCGGCAGGAGAAAAAGTAAACAGTTAAAATAGTAAATACTAATAGAATACTGTTAAAACTAACTCGCATTAAGCATTAAAGTTAATGAAACAATTTTGACCAAATTAGTAAAAAATTTCAATATAACATGTTACAGAAATTAATAAATATTAGTTTTTATTATACTAACATTTAGAGATTACCAGTTTCAGTGTTTTTTATACGGACAAAAAGTTTTTTAGTTAAAAGATATTTTCTACATTTGAAAATTCAAAAAAATTAAAAACAATGAAAAATTCAATTTTATTATTATCGGTTTTTATCCTGTCTGTTTTGTCTTCGCAGTTATATTCACAAACGCAGTCCGGCGCATTTACTGTAACGGGAGCAGGATACAGTTCGGCAGTTGTAACTGATTATCAGTGTATAGGTCTTAATCCGGCTAATCTCGGCTGGAAAAGAAATGATCATATAATGAACGTAGGAGTTGGTGAAGCCGGCATTTCAATTTACTCCGAACCATTAAAAAGAGCTTTAGTTATGGACCTGTTTAAAGAAGGCATAGTTTTTACTGAAGAAGAACGTGAGCAGGCTATACAAAACTTTTCAAATTCAAAGCTGCAATTAGAAGGAAATATCAATGGTTTTGGTATTTCTTTCCAGGATGAGAAAATAGGAGGATTCGGATTCAGTATCAGAGAAAAGTTGATGTGGAACTCTAATCTGAATGAAACCAGCGCTGATTTTCTTTTCAATGGTTATAATGCGGCTTATTTCGATTCACTTATAGTCGAAAACGGAGATACAATTGGCTATGCCATTAACCCGGAAGATGTATCAAAGTTATTTTATGGAACACGGTTGTCTTTTATGTGGTACAGAGAATTTAACCTGGCTTATGGTAGAAATATTATTAACAAGAATAACTTTTCATTATACGGAGGTGTGGGGTTTAAATATATCAGGGGATACAGTGTTTTTGATTACCGTTACACGGAAGATGGGCGGCTGGTGGCATATTCTGCATTGAATCCTGCTTTCGGTGTAAATTACGACACACCTTCACCATCAAAAATTGACGGAGATAAATATCAATCACTTGGAAACGGATGGGGTCTTGATATCGGGATTTCAGCCTTATTATTCGAACATTTACGGGTGGCTGTATCAGTTACCGATATAGGTTCTATTACCTGGAATGGAAATGTTTATGAAGGAGAAGATGGCTTGCTCGAAAACATAGAATCGGCAGGTTTGAATAATTATAACATTTTTGAAGCAGATGATAACATAGCTGCAGAAAATACAGACTGGGGAGAATGGGTCGGATTGGAAAACAAAAAGGTGGGGCTGGCAACCAATGTCAGGTTCGGAGCTGCGTATATCCTGAATGATAAATTTGAGTTTGGAAGTGAATTCTATATTCCGGTAACAGAAGTTCCCGGCGCTTATGATAAACTTATTGTTGGATTAGGTACAAGGATAATGCCTGTAAAATGGTTCAGAGGCTCAATCGGGTTAGTGAGCGGAGGAGAAACCGGCACCGACATTCCGATAGGAGTTTCTTTTTTCCCGTTTAACAATCAAAGTTTTTCATGGGAGATAGGATTTGCCGTGAGTGATATTACAACCTATTTTAAACAGAAAAAACCGACTGTATCTTTGGCTTTAGGTTTACTAAGATTCAGTTTTGGCAACCTGGATAGAAAGACAAAAACGGAATAAAGCTCAAATAATCAGGTAAAAAAATCAATTTTTGAATCGGCATATTTATAAACGCCCGGCAACGGTATGGAATACAAAGATTATTACAAAATATTAGGTGTTGATAAAAACGCCACACAGGAAGAGATAAAGAAGAAATATCGAAAGCTTGCTTTAAAATATCATCCCGACAAAAACCATAATGATAAATCGGCTGAGGAAAAATTCAAAGTAATTGCAGAAGCTTATGAAGTTATAGGCAACAAAGAAAAAAGAAAAAAATACGATGAATTAGGAGCCAACTGGAAACAATATGAACAAGCCGGAGCTTATGCCGGTAAAGGTGGGTTTGATTATGCTCAATGGGGACAGGGTGCACAGCAGGCAGGAGGATATTCACAAGGTAATTATGAAGAGATGTTTGGTGGCAGCGGAGGTTTCTCTGATTTTTTTGAACAATTTTTCGGCGGGCAATACCAAAGAACGAGCAGGGCAGAAAAAACCCGTCCTTTTCCCGGGCAGGATTATGAATCTCAATTCACTATTGATTTAACCCAAGCTTATCATGGAACAACACGCATTTTAAATTTAGATGGTCAAAAATTGAAAATCAATATTAAGCCTGGTGTAAAAAACGGTCAGTTGCTCAGAGTAAAAGGAAAAGGCGGAAAAGGAACACACGGAGGCAAAAGCGGTCATCTTTATTTAAAGGTAAACATCAAACATAACAATTACTTCGAAAGAAAAGATAATGACTTATATTGTGATGTAAACATTGATATTTATAAAGCAATTTTAGGCGGGAAAGTAAATGTTAATGCCTTGAAAGGAAATGTGAATATAACAATCCCCAAACTATCCCAAAACGGCAAGGTGCTTAGATTGAAAAATATGGGGATGCCTGATTATAATAAAAAAGATGTTTTCGGCGATCTTTATGTGAAAATTAAAATTGATATACCAAAATATTTATCAAAAGAAGAAATTGAGCTAATTAAAAAAGCAGCCGATTTGCATAGAAACAATAGTTAGAAAAATATTAAATCATGATAACACTGACATTTTATGGTGAAATAATTCCACAAAAAATCCTTGATTTTATTGAGGCGGTACATTCAAGAGACATACAATATTATGCAAGTGATTTTTTAAATGAATTTGAAATTGAAGATGAAGTAATTGAAACCGCTATTGAAAGGGCTATTAATGCCTGCTCTTCATTAAAAATACCATACTACCTCCACTTTAAAAAAATATATATTGTTAAACAAAACTACATCCAAACCGACTGGAAACTTTCACCCTTAGGATGTTACTTAACAGTTGTTAATTGCGACCCTTCCAATCCTCTTATCGCAAAATTCCAGACATCTCTGATTGTAGGTGATTGACAACTTATAAAGATGTATGAATAGAGAAACATAGTGGGACTGAGAGGGGCGATTTTACACCGTCTTCCTGTACCTCCAGACAGCCAAACTCAAAATAATAAAAGCATAAATCAATAAAGAAAAAAATTCTTTGGAAATATCGGCAAATCCGGAACCTTTCAGTAATACCATCCTGATAACACGCATAAAATAGGCAACCGGATTAATGATATTCACATAGTGCGCCCACACGGGCATGCTTTCAACCGGCGTGAAAATACCACTCATTAAAATAAAAGTGAGTATAAAAAAGAAAACAATAAACATAACCTGCTGTTGAGTATTAGCGAGGGTTGAGATAAGCAAGCCAAAACCCAGAGCAACTAAAAGGTAAACGGATGCAAATCCGAAAAGAAGGAACAGACTACCTATCATCGGGATATCAAAAAGGATTTTTCCTAATATCAGTCCGAAAGCAAGTTCAAACATAGCGATTATCCAGAATGGTACTAGCTTGCCGATGATAAACTGGTATTTTACAATAGGGGTAACGTTTATTTGCTCGATGGTTCCTATTTCTTTTTCACGAACAATATTAAGCGCAGTTAAAAACATGCCGATAATGGTAACAAGGATAACAAGAATACCGGGTAGCATAAATATTTTATAATTCAGCTCAGGATTGTACCAAAAAGAATAATTGATATTAATATTTTTCGGAAAAGAAGGTTTGAAAAAATTGATGTTTTCTGCAATAACGTTTTTATTAAAATCGGCGATCACATAATTTGCATAAGCATTGGTTAAACCGGCTGAGGTAGCATTGATGGCATTGATCAATAACTGCAATTCGGATTTGTTTTCTTTATAAAGTTTTTTTTCAAAATCAGCGGGAATGTGAAGGATAATATCGGCTTTGTCTTTTTTCAGGATATTTTCCGCCTCTTCTATTGAAAAAGTAGAGCCATTAACAAAAAAGAAGGGAGAACATTCAAACTTACTTACCAGTTTACGCGAGGCGGATGAAAGGTCTTTATCCATAACTATCATGTCGATATGCTTCATTTCAAGTGTGGCTGCATATACCAGGATGAGTAACTGAATAAGTGGCAAAATGAAAATAATAGGCAGCATTGTCCTGTTCCTGAAAATCTGGATGAATTCCTTTTGTATTATGTAAACTATGTTACGCATTAGTGTTTTTTCTTAATCCAGTCTGATTTTAAACTTTTTTATACTTAATGCTATAAAAACCATCATCATTCCGATCAAAATGAGTGTTTCTTTCCAAACATAGGAAAACCCAACTCCTTTCAACATAATGTTTTTTACAATTATGATAAAGTATTTTGGCGGCATAATATGACTTAGCCATTGCAGTATCACGGGCATATTCTCTATCGGGAAAATAAATCCTGATAAAAGTATAGTCGGCATCATAAGCGCAAACATAGATATAAACATAGCAACCTGCTGGCTTTTTGCTATTGTTGAAATAAAAATGCCTAACGACAATGCCAGGCTGATAAATAAAAGGCTTTCAGCCAAAAGCAGCGTAAGACTTCCCTTTACAGGCATATTAAACACATAATAACCCAGCACAATTATGATAACAGCATTGATAAAAGACAAAACAACGTAAGGAATAACTTTGCCAATTATTATTTGTGCAGGTTTTAAAGGAGAAACAAGCAGCACTTCCATTGTGCCAAGCTCTTTTTCACGGGCTATTGAAACAGATGTCATTAATGCGGATACAAGCATCAGGATAAGCGCCATGGTTCCGGGGACAAACATGTAAACACTTCTCATTTCCTCGTTAAAGTACATTCTTGCTTCCGGAACGATTTGAAATGGCGTTTCTGTTAACTGGTTTTCTTTTTTCATGTAGTCGGAAATGATAGCCATTGTATAGTTTACAATAAGGTTTGCCGTATTGGCATCAGAAGCATCAGCAAGAAGTTGAATATTTGCTGTTCTTTCTTTTTCAAGTTTTTTTGCAAAATCGGGTCCAAACACTATGATTTCCTTTACATCTCCCTGTTGGAAAATGTTTTCAATATCGTTGATGTTAGTCAGATTTTCGTGCAATAAAAAATATCCTGACGAGATGATCTTATTAGAAATTTTTATTGTAATATCATCTTTCGACCGGTCGTAAATGGCAATCTTGATGTTCCTGATCTCGTTGGTTACTACAAAACCGAAAATCAGTAATTGAGCTATCGGTAATCCGAACAATACCAACATCGTTCGCATGTCGCGGAAGATATGGAGAAATTCTTTTTTTACAAATCCGATAAATTGTTTCATAATTATTCAGTACTAAGTACTTACCCTCTCCCAACCTCCCCAATGGGGGTTCTTGCTAACTTTAAAAATACTTCATCTATATTTTTTGCTTTATAAGTATTCTTTAATCCTTCCGGGCTGTCTAAAGCCTCTATTCTGCCGTCAACCATAATAGAAACCCTGTCGCAATACTCCGCTTCATCCATGTAATGCGTGGTTACAAAAATCGTGATGGATTCATTTGCTGCGTCGTAAATCATATCCCAGAACTGCCTTCTCGTAATCGGATCCACTCCACCTGTCGGTTCGTCAAGGAAAACGATTTCAGGCTTATGGAAAATAGCTATTGAAAAAGCCAGTTTTTGTTTCCAGCCTAAAGGAAGTGAAGATATCAGCTTATCCCCAAGGTTTGTAATATTAAGTTTTGATAGTAATTCATCTGTCCTTTCGTTAATGACTTTCCGTGATAAACCGTAAATGCCTGCGTAAAACCTGATATTCTCCCTGATGGTTAAATCCTCGTAAAGAGAAAATTTCTGGCTCATATAGCCGATGTTTTTTTTAATCTGCTCTGTTTGCCTGTACACATCGTACCCTGCAACCTTTACTTTTCCGGATGTTGGTGCAGACAAGCCGGATAAAATCCTGATAGCTGTTGTTTTACCTGCTCCGTTTGCCCCGAGGAAACCGAATATCTCACCTTTATAAACATCGAATGTCAGGTTATCATTGGCTATGAAGTTGCCAAATTTTTTGACAAGGTTCTTTACTTGTATGATGGGGGTTTTATTCATATTTTTATATATACCAGACCTGTAAGGTTTTTTTCAAACCTTGCAGGTCTAAGAGTACCGTAAACATATATACACCTGTAAGGTTTTTCCTGCCCGCTATGCCGGCCCATAAACCTTGCAGGTCTATAGGATGTTTAATTCATCAGGTTTATGTTGATGATAAAAAATAAAATTGTCCAAATCTTCAAACCAATTAATAACATCCTTCCGCCTGATATTTGGATCAGTACCAGAGATTATTAAATTATATGATAAAAAATTCCAATCTTCAATTTTGCTTACAAAACCATGATGTACAGGGTTGTAATGTATATAATGAACCAACTTAATTAAATAATCCCTGTCTTTTACTTCTTTTCTCTCGAAAGCATCAATAAATAAAGCTCCTCTTCTGTTATACATTTTGTTAAATGCTTTTGCATAAGCGTTGAAAAAATTGCTGAATTGACGGGAAGTATAAGCTGTAAGTTCTTCGAGACCTTGCAGGTTTTGCCTGGGATATTTCTTCAGATATATTTTTTCTAATTCCGTTTCGCTTTTAATTTTAATTAGGAAGTGAAAATGGTTTGGCAATAAGCAATAGGCAAAAGTTTCAGATACTGAATTTGCATATTGATAAAATCTGGTAAGAAAAAACTTATAGTTTTTTTCTTCTAAAAATAAATCATCATTGGCATTGCCATGATTATAAATATGGTAGTATTTGTCAGGTTCTAATGGTATTTTTTTAGTTGACATAATATCTGTATTTTATTTTTTTGTTCTATTCTTATTAAACCGGATAAACCTTGCAGGTCTTAATACCTGTAAGGTTTTACACGTAAACCTGCAAGGTTTTTCCAGCCCGCAGTGCCAGCCCGCAGTGCCAGCCCGTAAACCTTACAGGTTGGGCTTACAGGTTGGGCATTAATGCCATAAAACAATCTTCAATATTTGCTTGTATCCTTTTTATCTCAATATTTTTATAATCCTTATTCTTTAGATATTTTCTTAATCCGGTTTCGTCAATCTTTTCATCCTTTAATGAAAGATGTATGCTGTCGCCAAAACGAAAAACAGATTCCGCACCCCGGAACTCCTTTAAATCGTCGGCAAGATGATACATATCTTCACTTTTTACAGCTAACAAAGGAAACCTGTACCTGTGGATAATATTTTCAGGTGTATTAATTTCGAGTATTTTTCCTTTTTGAATTAAAGCCACCCTGTCGCATAGGCTCGCTTCATCCATGTAAGGAGTGGAAACTATAATTGTTATTCCTTTTTTTTGAAGTTTTTTTAACATTTCCCAGAATTCTTTTCGTGAAACAGCATCCACTCCGGTTGTAGGCTCATCCAAAAAAAGAACATCAGGTTTGTGTATTAAAGCACATGAGAGAGCCAGCTTTTGTTTCATGCCGCCGGAAAGCTTACCTGCCTGACGATCCTTAAATGGCTCGATTTGGATATAGATATCCCTGATCAGGTCATAGTTTTCTTTTATCGTAGTTCCGAATATGGTAGCGAAAAATTTAAGGTTTTCTTCAACTGACAGATCATAATAAAGTGAGAACCTACCGGGCATGTAGCCAACAATTTTTCTTATTTTTTTATAATCTTTTATAACATCATATCCTTCAACCTCTGCATTCCCCGAATCCTGTATCAAAAGGGAAGTCAGAATCCTGAACAGGGTGGTTTTTCCTGCTCCGTCAGGACCGATCAGTCCAAACAACTCACCGTTTTTTACTGAAAAGGAAATATTGTCTAAGGCTTTAACATTGCCATAGCTTTTAGTGATATTTTCGGTGGTTACTGAAATTTTTTTCATCATCTAATTTAGGTTTTCCCGTATCAGGATCTATTGGTTCTTCCAGCCAGATAATTTTAGCATTAAAAATTGGCTTCTCCCGGCATCCCAATCTTTAGGCTTCCATCGTTTTTTACTTTTATCTTAACGGCATAAACCAAATTCACGCGTTCTTCCTTTGTTTGTATTATCTTTGGTGTAAATTCGGCAGTTTCTGAAATCCAGCATACTTTTCCGGTCAGCTTTTTATTTGTTTTTTCGTTTTCATCAATCAACACCTCCACTTGCTCACCGATTTTAATATGAGGCAATTGTGCGCCACTTACATACACCCTCAGATACATATCATTCAGATTGGCAATTTTATATAAAGGTTTGCCAAAAGCCGTGATCTCATTTGGCTCGGCATACTTTTCCAGCACGACTCCGTTAATAGGGTTAATGATATTACATTTTCTAATGGATTCCCCGATTTGATCAATTTGTGTGTTTGCCACTTCCAATTCAGTTAATACCGTAGTATTTTGTGTTTTGATTGAAGATATCTGCACCTCAATCAAATCAAGTTTCCCGTTAATATCATCTAATTGTTTTTGTGTCGCTGCACCGTCCTTTAACAGGTTTTCTATTCTCTTTTTGTCAACAAGCAAATTCTTTTTTTGTTGTTCCTGCACATCAATTTGCGACTGTATGTTTTCAAGCCTGGAAGATATAGCCTTTTTCTGTGCAAAAAGTTGTTTTTTCCTAAGTATTAAGTCTGTCGTATCAATAATACCAACCAATTTGTCAGCCTCGACTTTTTCCCCTTCATCAACATCAAAAAACAAAAGCTTACCATTTGCCTCAGATGAAATGATAACATCATCCGTCTCAAAATTTCCATAAGCATCCGACTTATGATTTTTGCCCGAGCATGAAGCAAGGACAATAACAATGATTAAAAAGAAACATTTTGTTTTCATCTGTTTAAAATTTAGTAATACGTTAACTGTTTGCCACTTACATTTTAGTCATTCTCTCGCATATCTCAATATAAAAAACATGAGTGTTTCATATTGGTAATGATTATTTACAAATTTCCTAATGTTGTTAGATAATCCAGTTTAGCATTTACAAGTCTGATTTTATGAGCCTGGAGATTGAATTTAGCTTGCGTTTCGGCATTCAGTTCAGTTAAATACTCGGTTGAAGTGATTATGCCGTTATCCAATTGTGATGAAGCTGATTTCACAATTTTTGATCTCAGTTCGATAATTTCCTGATCCCTTTTGATCATTTCCTCATATTTCCTGATCCCGGTAATCTTATTTTCAAGTTCAATTTCCAGATTTATATCAAAAGTTTCTTTTTGTGTATTGATAATTTTATTTTGAATGTCGAGGATTTCCTTTTCCCTTTTCGTATGATTCCAATCCCAGATGTTCCAGTTAAGCCTTGCTCCAATCATATAATAATCTTCAAAAGTATTTTTTAACATATCATATCCGGGTCTGCCATATCCTGCCTGTCCAAATGCTGAAATTCGGGGTAATCTCTTAGTTGAAGTTACTTTCTTAATAGTATTTATTTTATTCTGCTGCAATAATAATAATGAATACTCAATACGGTTATTTTCAAATACCTCTAAATTCACCTTAGGTTCCGGTAATTGAATTATGGTATTTTTATTTATGTTCAAACCGGTTAACTCGTTCAATATGTCAATGGCTGCTTCAATTCCGATATTAACCTCAGCAATACTTTGTTCAGTGTTGATCAATTCTACTTTTAAAATATCTGCATTTGAAGAAAGCAATACTCCATTCTTTACCCCCGATTCAACTTCTGATAATTTTCCCCCTAAATTTTCTTTTAACAGCATTAATGTTTTCAGGCTTTCGCGCAGTAATAAAACATTGAAATATACCTGGTTGATTCTTTCTTTTAGATTAAATAATTGCAGTTCGAGATTTTGCCGGTCAATTTGAAGGCTAACATCTTCCAATGCTTTTTGTTTGCTGGTAGTTCCACCGTCATAAATCAATTGGCTTGCGTCAATATTGAACTTATACCAGTCTTTGTCCAATGTCGGAATATCAATCCCTGGAATTCTTTGAATAGGTACTTTTGTAACATCCGACTGGTAATGTATCTGCCCATTAAATATTAATTGCGGGAGGTAATTATTATTCAGGTTTTTTATCTTCAGGTCATTTGAAGCAGGAAGCAGATCTCGTTGTTGGGTGAGAGGATAATTATAAATGGCTTTAAGGTAACAAAGATCAAGTGTTATGGTATCTTGTGTAAAGGATTGAACCAAAAAGATGAAAATAAGAACTCCGGTGATGTATATTTTTCTCATGAGTGTTTCATTTTTTCTTAATTGCATTAATGACAAATTCAGATACTTCCTTTTTTCGTTGTTCAATAAAAGCTGCATAAACTTTCGGGTCTTCATTAAAGATAATATATTGCAGGATTGGTCGGGCGATAAAAGGAAAAATACACATCGCCAGCATGTTCACAATAAGATGAAACGGATTAACAGGTTCGATTGTGCCTTTTTCAATTTCTTCATAAACCTGGTTCACAAAAAAAGACGGGTTTATACCTGTACTTTTAATTAACTCTGCCACCCTTTCAGGATTTCTGTTTAATTCGTGTATAATAAATGCAGGAATATGAGGATTTTCATTGATTGTATTTATATAATTTTCGACAAACAACTTTATTTTTTCAAAAAGCGCTAAATCTTTTTTCATAAGATCCAATAAATTGGGCATAAGCTTAAAAAGAGCTTCTTTAAAGACGGCTTCAAACAGCTTGTCTTTGCTTCTGAAATAATAATGAAGAAGGGCTTTGTTTATTCCGGCTTCATCTGCAATTTCTTGCATTCTTGCACCTTCCATCCCCTTCATTACAAAAACATTTTTGGCAGCTTTTAAGATTGCCTGTTCTGTATTGAGGTCTTTTGCGTTCATATATTTAATGATATGAAATGGTATATTTAATTATATGGTTTAATCAATGGGTTTAACCATAAGATTTAACCAGGCGGTCAAAAGTATAACAAAAAATTATTCATGTCAAGTTTTTTTAGAAAAAAATTAAATAATTTATGGAATATGAATTTTAGAGGTCTTTTTTAATCAACAAATTTCAATGAATAAAGAATCGCTTCCATTTGTATAAGCAAATCGCGTTTTGGGGCATTGGGGGCATACACATATCCGTCGAGTGTAAATACCTTATTTCTCTTTTCATCAACTAATGTATAATTAACAAATGGGCCACCCATAAAATCACCTTCAACTTGCCATAAGCCACGCGTTTCAACGGCAAACATACCGTTAAAATCTATTCTTTTGGATACAGGAGGGATGTATTTCTCAGAAACAGACATATAAGAACCCCCTGACGGACCCGGAATATATTCCTTAGTAATCGTATCCATGTACGAAATAATTCTTTGAGTAGTAAAGGCTGCAGTATCTGTATAATCATAGGAATATATTATTATTCCCTGGCTGATTTTTTCGGTTTCTTTTCTGAGCCAAATAAAATCGGCATATTTTTTAGCAATGTAAAATCCACCGGGAATTTCCAATGTCAGGTGAAAGTTTTTTCGCAATTCATCTTGAATGGAACGGTCTCTAAACGCTTTAAAAGTTTTAATCAGTCGTTCCCTTTCCGATTCACCAAATATTTTTAATATGACTTCTTTGTTTTCATCAAAAAGTTTATAGAACGCCGTATCGGATGGAGCAGTTATTTTAATAACCCGTTGCGGGCTTGCCCAAAAATCTTTCTTAGCTTCTAATCCGGCTTTTTTCGATTTTTTATCTATATCAACGATAAGGACGTTATGATGTGATTTAAACATCTTAGTATTCTTGAAATTAGCCATAGGGATATACGATAATTCAAATAAGGGTTCGGGCTGGGGTAATACCTGGTATTCCTGTCCGAAGAAATTTCTGATACTATCACCAATGGCGCCTTCCCATTGCGTCTGATTATTTGTAACGATGATTATCTCAGCGGTTATTCCTGATGATGCCGGCACTGAGGATTTTTTAGTTTCGCAAGAATTCAGTAATAATAAACCTGAAATAAAAAGAGGAGTTAAAATTAAAAAACGTTTCATTGGAATGAATATTTTGTTATTTTCTTTGTGTCATTGATAGTTATTCGCTTCGCTGTCATTTACTTCGTGTCATTGATAGTCATTCGCTTCGCTGTCATTATGAACTATTAATGACCTAATGACCATGGATGACTTAATGACTATGAATGACTACTAATGAATCAACCTTTAACAGTTACTTTAATTTTTTGTCCGGGTTTAATTTTTTTCGAGTTTTTAATGTTGTTCAGCTTTTTGATCTGTTCAACCGTAACACCATTGTAAAGTTTAGCTATATCCCACAGGGTATCCCCTTTACGGATAGTATGATAAACGTAATCAGTGTCAACCTTATTGCTTAGAGTTATTTTGCTTTCTTTTGCCTCAGATTTGGGAGCATATACCAGCAATTTTTGATTAGGATGGATTGTATTACTCTTCAGGTTGTTCCATTTTTTCAAATCACTAACAGAGCATTTGTATTTTTTGGCTATCAATCCGAGATTTTCTCCGTTTTTTACAACATGATATTTTTCGTCTCTGTTTTTGATATTTGTCGGTTTGGTAGTAGAAGATTTTTTTGATGAAACGTATCCGGGAGCAAAAATTACCAGCTTTTGACCGGGATATATTGTATTACCCCTCAGATTGTTCCAGCTTTTCAGATTCCTGACACTACAACGGTATTTTTTTGCAATCAAACCCAGGTTTTCTCCGTACCGTACTATATGTATGTTTCTTTCTTTTGCTTTTTTAATTTCAGCAAGCAGCTTTTCTCTATCAATACCTTTTTTGGTTTTATAAGCATATAATTTTTGTTCATTGTCAATAAATGCTCCTACATATTCATGCGGAAGCCTGAGAGTATATTTTTTATCTTTTGTTGAAGGAATAATACCGGTTTTATAAGCAGGATTCAGGAATTTCAGTTCTTCCATCGGGATATGCAGCATTTCGGTTATCTGATTAAAAGACAGGACATCACTAACGGTTACGGTATCAATTACTTCAAAAAGAAATGCAGGTTCAACCGGATAAAGATTATGTTCGGCAGGATGATTCATCAGATATATAACTGAGATGAAAGCAGGGACATAACCCCGTGTTTCTCTAGGCAGGTATGGCCAGACAGCCCAGTAACTCTTTACACCGCCAGCCCTGCGAATTGCTTTGTTCACATTGCCTGCCCCCGAATTATAAGCTGCTAATGCCAACGACCAATTGCCGTAGATATCATAAAGGTCTTGTAAATGCTTACAGGCAGCAATCGTTGATTTGTAAGGGTCGAACCTGTCGTCAACAAGGGAATTTGCTTTTAATCCATATACCTTTCCGGTTCTGTACATGAACTGCCATAATCCTTTTGCTCCTGCCCGTGAATTTGCCGTGGGGTTCAAAGCAGATTCAACTACGGCAAGGTATTTCAATTCCAGAGGCATGTTAAACCTGTCAAGCTGTTCTTCGAAAAGCGGAAAGTAAACTTCAGACAAGCCTAATACTTTTGAAGTTAATTCTCTGCGTTTTATTGAATATGTATTAATATAGTTTTTTACCTGCCTGTTAAAGATTAGTTCGATAGGTGTCGTTTTATTCAACCTCTCAATTCTTGCCTGCAAAACCGAATCGGAATAAACAGGTACTGAATCCGGAGGGAAATTATAGACATTTAAAACGGTAGTATCGGTAGTAAATGTTGTATTTTTGAAGAACTTGAAAGCTACCAGACTGTCAAGCATTCCTATAATCTGAGCATTCTGCTCATCAGCAACAAAAAAACCGGAATCAACAGAGTTGATAATATTATTGCTTATTTCATATATTTTTTTGTTGATAGAATCATTTACCTGAATACTGTCAGCATCGGGGTAAATATTTCCGGGAAAAACCGAACTTATTACAACGGCTAAAAAAAGAGAAATTAAAATATTTCTAACTGTCATTATTATTAAATGTGTTAAATAGAATAACTAAAAATTTTTACGAATGTTTTATAGATTCGTTGCAAAAGTATAATATTTAATGATTAATCCCGAAACTTGGGCATGGAAAGACTGAAATGAGAAATGTTATAAGTTATTCGTTAAATGTTATAAGATAAACAATCGAAAATAATCAAACAATAGTTTTGAATTTGGTTTTTGAAAATTCCGGTTTGCCGGAATAGGTTGAATGGTGAACACCTCCTCATCTATTTCTCTCTCAGGTAATTGAGGCAAAATGGGGTAATAATAAATTTAGTCTTTTTTCTCCGCTGTATCGTTGCCTGATTTTTTTTTCTCATCAGTGTTGACACCATCTTTAAACTCACGAATGCCTTTTCCAAGTCCTTTCATTAATTCAGGAATTTTTTTACCGCCGAAAAGGAGAAGCACAATAACTGCGATAATTAAAATTTCCCATATTCCGGGTGTGCGAAAAAGAAGTAAAAAAGAAGTATTCATAATATTACTCTTTAGTGGTTGCAAATATACAAATAATTTCGTGAATTCAGTACTTAAATCATTTTTTAACTTTTCTGCCCTTCCACTGATAGTTACCTACAATTCCGAGTGCGCCGGTTAATATTATATAAACCGGATAGATTAATATTAAAGGCAACGAAAAAATAAACATTCTGCTGCGTTTAATAAAATTTCCGATTCCTATTAAAATGGGTATATCGATGATTAATTTTACCAGGTAAGAAAACACTACTATTTTAAACAGAAAAGGATAGAATATACTTAAAACCAAACCTGTTAATAATAATAAGTTTATCATATAAACAGTAACCGAAATGAATAAAATTTTAAAGTCATAACCTTTATTTTTCGAAGCCCACCTGGTTCTTTGATTAAAGAAGTCGCGGAGAGTTTTTTTTGCTTCTGTGAAAACAAAGGCGTTATAATTTTTCAGGAAACGTACGGATTTGTTACCAAAATATTTTTTGATTTTTAACATCAGAAACACATCATCGCCTGAAGAAAATTCATCACCGCCAAATCTACCCACATCATAAAACGCTTTTTTTTCATAAGCCAGATTAGCTCCGTTACACATAATAGGGTTGCCAATTTTAATAGCTCCCCCGGTAATGGCAATAAAGCTGAGGAATTCAAGTGTTTGCATTTTTTCGAAAAAAGATTTTTCATTGTGAAAACTAACAGGACCCACAATCATTCCGGGCTTTTCCGATTCATAGAAAGATACAATTGATTTCAGCCATTTTTCACCCAGTCTGCAATCGGCATCAGTGGTAACAATCAAGTCGCCTTTTGATTTTTCTATTGCAAGGCTTATTGCTTTTTTCTTATATGCCATAAATGGCTCTTCTTCCGATATTTTTATAAGTTGTATTTTATGTTCAGGATGTGAGGATATAAATGAATTTACAATATTAACGGTTTGGTCGCTTGAGTTATCATCAATAACAATAATTTCGAAAAGGTCTTTTGAAAAATCCTGTTTTACCAAATCAGCAAGCAGGTTTGTAATGTTTTTTTCTTCATTTCTTGCCGGAATTATTATACTGACCTGTGTTTTTAAAGTGATGTCTGGTGGTTTATATGTTTTTAATCTGAACCAGCCATAAGTATAAATTGAAATAATAACTAAGTAAATAATCCCGAAAAAAAGGAGCAGAATATAAAATATGATAACAGGATCAGTCATTATAGTTTTATTTCCTGAAAAAATTTAACCTATAAACAAAGAAAGTACCCAAAATAGCAGGGATTGCAAGATTGATGAGCCACAGAGATGACGAAGATGAAAGAATACCTATATTGATTTTATCGGTTAGTTCACCAAATTTTTCAAAATATAATCCGATAAAATAGAGTGAAACGGACCCCCTGATTCCGAGTTCCGCAAGAGTAACCGTAGGAATGGCTGTCATAATAAAAAATACAAGGGCGATGATAATAAGTCCGTGAATTAAAGGAATATCTACTGAAAACATCATTAAAAAAAGATAAAATTGCAATGCAAAGACACAATAACGTAAGAGGCTAAGTAGTAAAACAGTAACGAGTTCAAATGTTGAGAATGATGAAATTACGGAAAAATATTCGTTAAAATGCACAAATCGTTGTTTGATAAAGCGTTTGACAAAACCCGGCAAGGCAGTTATGTTCAGAAAAAACAGGATTAAAGTTGTTATTATAACTACCACAAGTAATATTATTCCATAATACAGATAATCAGAATAGAATTCAGCGTTGCGAAAATACATAGGGATGTAAAACAAAAGACTTACAGCGCCAGCGATGATGGTAACAAGCAACTGGCTTAAACTTCCGACAATTGTAATAAAAACTCCTTTCCATGGATTTGCTTTTTCAAGCATAAATACACGCCCAAACCATTCACCAACCCTGTTTGGAGTAAAAATACTTACTGAAATACCCGAGAGAACTGCTTTAAAAGATTTTAAATAGGGAACTCTTTCAATTTTATTTATCATAAATTGCCATTTTAACGACTCGATCCCCCAGTTAACCACCATTAATAAAGTTATCCAAACAACGAACAGATAAACATGTGGCTGATCTAATAGTTCGGAAAAAGACTGTAGAACAAAATCCAGCTTTTTATGTTGAAAAATCTGTTTATAAATGAAGTAATAAGTTGCAATAATTATTGCAAATCTTATGATATAATTAAACGTTTTGTTTTTATGTATATTTGTAAAATACTTCATTTAATCAGTTACAAAATTAAACTTTTATTTTGGAATCAGAACGCGTCATATTAGGTATTGATCCTGGCACAAATATAATGGGTTACGGACTTATTCAACAAAAAAGTTCAAAATTACAACTTATTTCATTAGGTGTTGTTCAGTTAAGTAAATACAGTAATCAGGCTCTAAAGCTAAAAAATATTTTTGAAAGAACTCTTTTTTTAATTGATGAATACAAACCCGATGAACTGGCAATAGAAGCTCCTTTTTACGGTAAGAATGTTCAGTCAATGCTCAAGCTGGGCAGGGCACAAGGTGTTGCTATGGCGGCAGCCCTCTTCCGCTCGGTGCCAATTTTTGAATATACTCCAAAAAAAATTAAACAATCCATAACCGGAAATGGTAATGCATCAAAAGAGCAGGTAGCTGCAATGTTGGTAAATTTACTGTCGATAGATAAAAAACCTGAATACTTAGACGCTACCGACGGACTGGCGGCTGCCGTGTGTCATTATTTTCAGAAAGGAATTTCAACTTCCGGTTCCAACTATTCGGGATGGAAACAGTTTATTACAAAAAATCCGGGAAGGGTGAAGTAAATACTAATGCCTAAAGTTTAAATTACTCAAATTAAAATTTTAAAAAGATCTTTACCAAGGGGGAGATATAGATGGGGTTACATCAGCTTCTGGTATGCCTGCCACCAGCGGTCGGGGATGTCGTCTTTACAGGCTATTTCATAATCGTTATACGAACAGGGGACAAGATGATGGCGTTCGTAAATATTTTTATAATTAGTTTTTACAGGTACATCCATCCACCACCTGTCGCTCTTTTTGCTTTTATAAAATACTAACTGGTCTTTATGGTCTTTAATGGAAACGGTATATTTGATATATTCTTCTTTATCTGTGTAAGGATGGTCGTGTTTACGATTATAGTATCCATCAATGAAGTACCATATCATTTGAGCCGCAAGATGCACTGTTTGGTTGTTAATATCATATTTCGGATTGATTTCATAAATACCTAAAGATGATAGCTTATCGCTCAGTCCGGCGTATCTCATTATCCGGCAGATTTCTTCACCATAAAACCCATTGGGTGAAGCATTCCCGTTTCCCGGGGCATCCGATTGCCGGATTGCTGAAATATCAACCGATATCATATCTGCATTTCTGACCAAAGGTTCTGCTTCTTCCGGATTCTCCCTGATGTAACCCAACCTGTAAACATCGAAGTAGAGGTTTTTCATTAAATTAATAGCTTCCGGGTCAACAAAATATGACTGATAACCAATATTAGTATAATTGAACAAGAAGTTTGGCTGGTGAAGAATAGTTTTATTTAAATATGATTGTGAGTCGAGTTCCTGATCTGTTTTTCCAATATCAAAAACCGAATCGAGAGCCACTATATTTATAATTCGACCTAACGATTCATACGCCCTGTAATTGGCGAAAGTCAAATCCTGGCTGCCACCTATAATTACGGGAATGATATTTTTTTGAATCAGTTCTGAGACAATGCCTGACAGGGCAAAATATGTATCATTTATTTTATGACCTTTTTTTATGTTTCCCAAATCGGCAATACGGACTTTATAATCGCCCTTGAATAGTTTATACAGATGATTTCTGACATAATCGGGGGCATGTGCGCAACCTTTGTTATTAACAGCTTTTCGGTCTTCCTTAACGCCTATTATGGCAATATCAACATCACCAAGCTCCGGAAATTTATCTTTATTAAAATAAATTTTTATAATGTCTCCTAATTTTTGACCGGATGAATTTTCATTCAAATTAATCTCAGACAATTCCAGAGGCTCTAAGTATATTGAAATGTCCATAGCATCAAACTTTGTTAATTGTCAAGTTTGTTATTTATACAATAATATTGGAAAAAAGTTATGAGAAATTTGATAAATTTTATCCCGGAGTGTTTTTTTAAGTAATTCACGGTTATTAAAATTTATCAAAAAAGGGGGATGAAAATATTCCCCGAATAATCTGATTTTATTTTTTTTTCTTTTTGCCCGTCTGCTTTTTATCGGCGGCATCGATGATTTGTCTGCATCCTTCAAATGTTAAACTTTCGGGATCTTTGCCTTTGGGAATTCTGTAATTCTTTTTTTCTTTTTTTAAATATGCTCCGTATCTGCCTTTAAGTACACTGATTGAAGGGTCTTCTTCATATTTTTTTATTATCTTTTCTTTTTCTTGTTTTCGTTTGTTCTCAATAATTTCTATCGCTCTTTCCTGCGAAACCGAAAGAGGGTCATTGTTTTTTCCAAGTGAATAAAACAGGTTTGTGTGTTTAATATAAGGTCCAAAGCGTCCGATAGCCACAGTCATTTCTTCATTCTCGTAACTTCCAATGGTTCGCGGAAGCTTAAACAATCCGAGAGCTTCTTCAAGGGTTACCGACTCAATACTTTGTCCCTTTCTCATTCCTGCAAATTTTGGTTTCTCCTCATCGTTTGATTCGCCGATCTGAACAATAGGACCGTATCTGCCAATTTTTGTATAAACATTTCTGCCCGTTTCCGGGTCAGTTCCTAATAAGCGTTCACCACTTTGCTTTTTAGATTTTTCCAATGTTTCCTGAACACAATTGTGGAAAGGTGTGTAAAATTCTTTGATCATATCATTCCATACTTTATTTCCATGTGCGATTTCATCAAATTCTTTCTCAGCATTGGCAGTAAAGTTATAGTCCATGATATTATTAAAATACTGTACCAGGAAATTATTTACAATGCTACCTATGTCAGTAGGAAAGAGCTTGGCTTTTTCAAATCCTGTTTTTTCGGTTTTTATCTCCTCCACTATGCTGCCATTGCTAAGAGAAATAAAACCGTACTTACGTTCAACTCCTGTCCTGTCTGCTTTTTCTACATATTCCCGTTTTTGTATAGTAGAAATAGTAGGAGCATAAGTGGAAGGTCTTCCAATACCCAGTTCTTCAAGTTTTTTTACAAGGCTGGCTTCGGTATATCTCGGAGGATATTGCGTAAATTTTTCGACAGCATTTATAATATTTCTTCGAAGTTTTTCGCCTTTTGAAAGTGGCGGCAATACTCCTTTTTGAGTGTCGCCAACTTCATCATCTGTCGATTCTAAATATACTTTTAAAAATCCGTCAAATTTTATTACTTCGCCTTTTGCTACAAATTTTTCTTTCGTTGTTGAAATGTCAATAGTAACATTTGTCTTTTCTAATAGTGCATCAGCCATCTGGGAAGCAATAGTCCTTTTCCAGATAAGTTCATAAAGTCTTTTTCGTGAAGCGTCTCCTTCTATTGTCTGGTTTTCCAAATAGGTTGGTCTTATGGCTTCATGGGCTTCCTGGGCAGCTTTTACTTTAGTTACATATTGCCTGGTTTTTACATAATCTTCTCCGTAATTTTTCGTAATCACCTTTTTAGCCATTGATAAAGCGAGATTTGAAAGATTAACGGAATCGGTACGCATATAAGTAATTTTACCCGATTCGTATAGCTGTTGGGCTACAAGCATTGTTTTCGCGACAGAGAATCCTAATTTTCTTGAGGCTTCCTGTTGAAGTGTCGATGTAATGAAAGGCGGTGCAGGAGATTTTTTAGCTGGCTTTGTTTCAACTGAAACTATTGTAAATTCTGCGGGAATACATTTATTTAAAAAAGCAACTGCCTCTTTTTTTGTTTTAAACCGGGTGGAAAGTTCGGTATCCAAAAAAGTAGTTCCATTGCTTTTTACGATTTCAAACTTAGCAGTGATTTTAAAAGAAGATTCGGGCTTAAATGCTTTAATTTCTTCCTCCTGCTCAACGATTAACCTAACAGCCACCGATTGAACACGACCGGCTGAAAGAGCAGGTTTAATTTTTTTCCAGAGGACAGGAGAAATTTCGTATCCGACAAGGCGGTCTAATACTCTTCTTGCCTGCTGTGCATCCACAAGTTTATTGTCGATTCCTCTTGGATTTTTAATGGCATCTAAAATTGCAGATTTGGTTATTTCGTGGAAAACAATTCTTTTGGTTTTTTTTTCTTCGAGATTCAATGCTTGTACCAAATGCCATGATATGGCTTCCCCTTCACGGTCTTCATCAGTAGCCAGCCATATTGTTTCAGCGTCTTTGGCAATTTTTTTAAGCTCGGAAATTATCTTTTTTTTATCGGCAGGTATTTCGTAGTTTGGGACAAATCCTTTGTTAACATCAACACTTAAATCTTTTTTTGAAAGGTCTCTTACATGCCCGAAGCACGACTTTACCGAATATTCTTTTCCAAGGAACCTTTCAATCGTTTTTGCTTTAGCCGGAGACTCAACAATTACAAGATTTTTAGCCATCACAATTTGTTTTAATAAATAATTAAGCTTTCTAAAAAATTGTGCAAATGTAAAATAATAAATACATTAAAATCCAAAAAGGGTTTCAAATTTTTATCGTATCAGGTATGAAAAGCAGAATAATGACCGAAGGAAGAACGCATGGACAGTCAATGATTACTGAATGGAACAATCATTGCAACCTTATATTATTAATATTTGTCTTAAATTAGCTGCAATAATTAATTTTTGTAAATCATGAAAAAAAACTACTTTTTTGTTATATCTACCTTTCTGTTAAGCTTGTTTATTTTTTCTGAAACATACGCACAGAAAGAAATTCCGCCCAAAGGGTATGAAAAATTAACACCTTTATCAGTAGAGGATTCCATTGAATTGGCAAATCTTCCCAGGCTAATCTTACCCGAAAGTTTTAAGGGACCCAATGCTCCGTTATTGCCTCCTGTTGTTGACAATTCGGCAAATATACACTGGCGGCCGGTCTTTGCACAGGTTGCTTTAGAGTGCGGACAGGCAAGCGGAGTAGGACTTGGGTATACTTATGCAATGAATCGTTTGAGGAATTTGCCTTCAAATGATCCCGATAATCAATACCCCACTCATTTTTGCTGGAATTTTGCAAATGGTGGTGATGGTTGGTACGGTGTCAGCTATTTCCATAGCTTTGAAATAATAAAGACAGGGGGAACGCCTAATGTAACAACTTATGGCGGAATGTCTGCCGGGGGTCCAAAGCGCTGGATGAGCGGCTACGACAATTATTACCAGGCTATGCACAACAGGTTAGCCGAAGCTTTTCAGATAGATGTTTCAACCGAAGAAGGTGTGCTGACGTTACGACACTGGATTGACAATCATTTGGAAGGATCAGATGTAGGCGGTGTTGCCAATTTTTACACGTCATGTCCTTATGGAATGCCTACTTTACCACCGGGAACCCCGGAGGCAGGGATGTATGTAATGACAAGCTGGGGTTATGCAAATCATGGATTAACAGTTTCCGGTTATCACGATTCGATTTGCTGGGATTATAATAATGACGGGCAATATACTAATCATATAGATATTAATGGAGATGGTGACGTTAATGTAATGGATTGGGAAATCGGTGGATTAAGATTTGCCAATACTTACAGCGGCGGCCCCAGTTTCGGAAACAATGGATTTTGCTATATGATGTATAAAACCCTTGCCGACCCCTATGGTAATGGCGGAATATGGAATAATGCGGTTCATGTTCTTTATGCCAAGGCAGGCACGGAACCTCTGCTTACAACACGTATTACTCTGAAACATACTTGCCGTCACCAGATCAGGGTACGGATGGGAATATCAACCGATACAACCTCTGAAGTACCTGAATATGTGCTTGGATTTCCTATTTTTGATTTTCAGGGAGGGTGTAATTATATGCAAGGAGGTTCTTCCGAAGAAGATAAAACAATTGAATTCGGATTGGATATAACACCGTTTTTAAATTTGATCGAACCGGGTACACCCGCAAGGTATTTTATTTTAGTAGATGAAGATGATCCGAATAACTTGAGTTCAGGTGAGATAATTCAGTATTCTTTAATTGATTATACAAATGGTGTTAATGAAATAAATTGCGATCAGACCAATGTTAACCTTAATCAAAACTCATTGACTAAATTATGGGTGAATCATACTGTTGAATATAATAATGTTTTTATAGATAATGACACGCTTCCGGTAGCTACGGTTTATGAGCCATATACCTGCCAGTTAACGGCTTCGGGAGGAACTGAACCTTATTTGTGGGATTTTGACCTGAATTTTACCGAAACAAATTATACTCAAACATTTCCGATGGTTAGCGCCCAACAGTTAACTCCGAGTAATAATAACGACGGCTATGCATTAAAACAACTTGATTTCACATTTCCGTTTTACGGAGAAGAATATGATGAAGTAAGGGTTAATGTAGATGGCACTATTATGTTTGAGAATTATTTTGACTGGCCTTATTCAGTATATGACTTTTTTACTTTTACAAAAAATAAGCATATTGCTCCGTTTTATACTGATTTGAGAATTTACCCAACGAGTAATGATGGTATGTGGTACGAAGGGGGTGAAAATTCAGCTACATTTCGCTGGAAAGTTTCTGTAAACGGACAACAAGGCACTACTGAATTGAATTTTGCCGTAACCTTATATAAAAATGGGAATATAAAATTTTATTACGGAGATGTAAATGATTATACAAATATTGAATGGTTGTCAGGACTTTCGGCGGGAGATAATAAATACTACCAGTTTACCGAAGTTACAAACGATCCTTCTATTACCCCTGAATTTGTCTGTGATCTGGAAGCCTCACATCACCCTGAAGAATTTGAGGTGTCACGATATGGTATTTTTAACGGAACACCCCAGAAAATATATAATAACTTCGAGATAAAATTCAGGGTAACCGACGAAAACAATTTATCCAACTCAAAGATTTTACTATTCTCAACAGACGGGTCTAATTATTTAGTTGTAGATGATTATACGGTTGTTTCAGGAGGCGATGATATTATTGAGTTTGGCGAAACGACTTATTTATCTGTTTCTATTAAAAGTCTGGGAGTGGTAACCATAACCGGTGCAGATATGCTAATATCAATTAATGATGAGTATGTTACTGTGGTCGATAGCATGGAGATACTTGGCAACTTTGAACCCGGCGAGATAAAGACTTTTACCGATGCATTTGTTTTTGATGTAGGAAATCTTGTTCCGAATGGACATGACCTTGATTTCAATACGCTTATTACTGATGATTCGGGAGGAGAATGGGTAAGTCATATTTACCTGACTGCTTATGCGCCTGAAATTTCTGCCGGAAGCGTTACAGTGGATGATGGCGGCAATGGTGGTTTAGACCCGGGCGAAACGGCTGACTTGATAGTTACATTGGTAAATGACGGCGGAGCAACGGCAAATAATATTGTGGCTACATTATCATCCGATGATCCTTATGTAACAATAAATAACAACACAGGGAATATTAATATCCTAAACCCGTATAATAATGACACTGTAACCTTTAATGTTACTGCTTCCGACGAAATTCCTGTCGGGTATATTTTAGAATTTACAGTAGATATTGAAGCTGATAATGATTACACTGCTTCTGACCAGATATATGTAATCGTTGGATTGATTTGCGAGGGCTTTGAAACAGGAAATTTTTCTGCATATCCCTGGCAGCTTGGCGGTGATGCCGAATGGATGATTGACGATAATATCATGTTTGAGGGCAACTATAGCGCCAGGTCGGGAGATATTGGCGATGAACAAACATCTGATATGCTACTCGAGATTTGTGTTTTAAGTGATGGTGAAATAGGTTTTTATAAAAAAGTCTCCAGTGAAGCTACCTATGATTTTCTCAGGTTTTATATCGACGGGATTGAAAAAGGAGCCTGGGAGGGCGAACAGGACTGGAGTATATCAACATATCCTATCAGCGCAGGAATACATACATTGAAGTGGTCTTATGAAAAAGATTATTCGGTAAGTAACGGCTCAGATTGCGGATGGGTGGATAATATCACATTCCCGCCTTTTGGCGATCCATATCCACAGTTGACGTACAATCCGGAAACATTTGTGCTAACTCTTGAAAGTGGTGAAATTGTTACTGACACAATTACTTTAATGAATGAAGGCACGGGTCCGATTGTTTATTCTGTGGAAGTGGAGGATTCGCTGGGCAATAGTGTGGGCTGGTTATCCGTTGACCAGCAAAACGGTGGTCTCAATCCGGCTACCGGCGACACAATAGAAGTTACTTTTGATGCAACCGGACTGGAAGAAGGCAACTACATGGCTAATATTATTATAACAGACCATTTGGACAATGAATATATTATTCCTGTTTGGATGTATGTTGAAATTATCCCTGGCATTGGGAGGAACAATTATATTTCCCGATTTGAAAGCATGCCCAATCCTTTCAGTGATAAAACACAAATCTGGTTCGAAGTAAAGAAATCCGGTAAATTAACACTTGATATATTTGATTTTAAAGGCACAAAGATTAAAACACTTATTCCGGGCTTAATGCTTAACAAAGGAAGCCATACAATAATATGGGACGCCACCAACCAAAGCGGGAACAGGGTTAAGCCGGGAATATACTTCTATAAGCTGACATTTGATAATGAAGTGCTCACAGGAAAGATGATTTTTATGGATTAAAAACATAAATGCGTAAATGATTAAATAATAAAGAAATGTCAACCATAAAATGAAAATTGCCAGATTGATGTTAAGGCTAACAATATATTCTATCATTTTATCATTCAATCATTCAATCATTCAATCATCATCCATTTTAGTATTTTCTGATTTTTCCATCCGTTCAGCCTCAATTTGCAGCATCTCGTCAAATGTCATATAATACTTTTCGGCTAAAGCTTTTGTATGATTAAACAGCAAACTGTCGTTCAGTATTTTTTGCTTATTG
>JADHVR010000017.1 GCA_016783885.1 Bacteroidales bacterium | reverse complement strand
CTTTACACCATTTTGTTCAGCCTCTTGTAAAAACTGAAGCTTTTCTTCCTTGGTAAATGTTCTTTTTCTTGTCATAATCGTACAAATTTATAGATTTTTAACTATAACCTTGTCCGACTTTCTGAGGGGCTAAAACATCAGTTATTCAATAATTCAATAATTTTTACTATTCTTATTTCTTAATTATCTTATCGCGTATTAATGCTTTATCACTTTTTATAATTAAAATGTACATTCCGGAAGACATTTCAGAAATATCAATTGTATGTAAAATCTCATTTTTGATGTTAGAAAGATTTTGGGAATAAACAATTTTCCCATCTATATTTTGAAGCTGAACCCGAACATCGGTTTCTGATTTGGGAATAAAGCTGATATTAAGTAAATCATTCGCAGGATTCGGATAAACTTTAAGCGAGTGTATATCTTGAACATCTTTAACCCCAACCGGTATTGTGTTATAATTCGCTGCCCATCCGTCAAAATTCAATTCTTTATTAGAAGAAAAAGCTAAAAACATCTTTCCGCTATACGATGTAACCGGAGCAGGAAGGTCGTTTACAGAATAATGACCCGAATACTCAGCCAATAGCTCCTGAGATTCATAATCAAATACCATAACAACGTCCATACCAGGTTCTGTATCGAATTCCGTAAATTCAATGGTAACACTTTCTGCATTTTCAGGGAGTATCATCCACATGCACACAGATGAATTATGATATTTAAAACTTCCACTGCCATCACTGAAACTTTCCGTTTGTCCGGTAAAAGTTGTAACGCCTTTGCAAAAATCCGGTATTTCTGAATAAAATGAAGCCAGCCAGCCAGTAGAAGTACCCGAACCATCCGAAATAAATTGAATAAACATTTCATTGCCGGTCGAGGTAATAGCATCAGGAATATCCGTCCCTGTTAAAGAAGCCAGAATTTCATCATCAGTTGTTGATCCGTCATATATAATAAGGTTGTCATTTATTGCAACATCGAACCTCGAAAATGAAAGAGTTATACTTGTGATTGAATCCTCCGGTGTTTGCGGAGAAATAAGCCATGTACACTCACTAAGATTCTGATAATCGGCAACCGGTCCGCTACCGTCTTCAAATGTGCCTCTTTTTTCAGTGAAAGTTTTATCGCCCGAGCAATAATACGGATAATTTGAATCGGGATAAATATCGAAAACACTACCTTGTCCGGCGTTGAACCCGTTTACACTTGCCAAGGAATAATAACCATCGGAACTGCCACCCCAACCAAAGTTAAAATGAAAAAGCTCGTCCTGGTAGCCGTCGCAAACAAACGCATGTCCGCCGGCTGTACTATAACCCGAATAATACATCGGCATTCCGTCATCCAAATTATCCTTCAGCATGTTAATCCATTCTGAGTTTGAATAATTATCTTTCCATAAAAATGAGGCATCCTGCGAATATCCAAAATAATTTTCGAGTGCCGGTGGCACATCCGAGCTGTAGGCTCCCGAACCATTTGGGCTATACATCATTTCAACAGCCACACCACAATGAAACTGAAGTTCGGCTATCGGATACGGGTTATTATGGTTGATGCTGTTTTCCATTGCATCCCATTCATATTGTGTTGCGCCAAAATTTGCGTAGATATATCCATAAGAACCCCAGTAATAAGAATGTGAACCCGTACCCTGAAGAGGATATCTCCAGTAATACATTACCTGAGCCATGGCAGTTGCCACGCAACCTGCATATACATGCCCCCCCGGCCCATTATTGTCTTCAGGGCATAAGATGTTATACGGATAACCCTGATTCCATTGACATGGTACAATAGGCTCTAAAATATCTTTTGTATAAAAAAGTTCTTCAGGTTCAATTTTTTCACTCGAATAATAATCCCATGCCTCTTTAATATTCTCGTTAGAAATAATCCCATTTTCCCTGATATAAGCTATTTTGTCGGAATAACTTTGCAAAAAACTTTTGTAATGTTCGGGTTGATTATCTTTGTCAAATTCATTTTGTATTGAATATCCGATAATCGGATAAAGTTCATCAACACCTGATACAATCACAAATCCACACGGTTCAAATGTAATTGCATAAAAATCCGGCTTGTTAATATCGCCATAAACAATTTGATCAAGTATTAATAACTCATTATAATTTGCGTTGATAGCATTCTGTTCGCATTTTAAAAAATAGAAATTCAATGCAACTTTTTCTGCATCGCTAAGATTTATATCTTTATTAAAACCATTAAACGTAATCAGCAGAACAGATGAAATAAGTAATAATATTTTTTTCATAATTATTATGTTTTAAAACAAATTTAAATATTTGCTATTATGACAAAACTGAATTAAGAAAAGTTGTCTGATCCTTATTTAAAAAATATAATGAATAAAAAAAATTTCATTTGCAACGAGCGACTTGCCTTTATGTCATCTCACCTCCATAAACCTCATTACAATTTATTTCAACCAATTTTCATAAATTTTCCTAATTTTGCACCCATTATTATATTTTTGATTTTATATTTAACTTTTGACTTTTCAACTTTTAACTTTAACAATGCAGGAAACAATCCTAATCCTTGATTTCGGTTCACAATACACCCAGCTAATAGCCCGCAGAGTTAGGGAGCTAAATGTTTATTGCGAAATTCATCCTTATAATTCTTTTCCAAAAATTAACAGTCGTATCAAAGGTGTCATTCTTTCGGGAAGTCCGTTTTCATCTAAGGATAAACAAGCGCCGGTTCCTGATTTATCTGAAATAAAATCAAAAATTCCTATTCTCGGTATATGTTACGGCGCACAGTTTCTGGCTAAAGAATCCGGCGGCGAAATTATGCAATCAAAAATCAGGGAATATGGCAGGGCAAATTTATCATATATTGACAATTCGAACGAATTGATGAAAGGAATGACTGACGGTTGCCAGGTATGGATGTCGCACGGAGATACTATATTAAGCACACCTGAATACTTTAAAATTATTACGAGCACAGATGATGTAAATATTGCAGGTTTTAAAATTGAAGATGAACCAACCTATGGTATCCAGTTTCACCCCGAAGTTTACCATACAACCGAAGGAATGAAACTTCTTAAGAACTTTGTTGTAGATATTTGTGGCTGCTCACAATCATGGACACCGGAATCTTTTATTGAAACAACCGTTAATGATCTAAAAGCAAAGCTCAGGAACGACAAGGTTTTACTTGGTTTATCAGGTGGAGTTGATTCATCGGTTACTGCTGTACTTCTCGATAAAGCCATTGGTAATAATCTACATTGTATTTTCGTTGACAACGGGCTTTTGCGAAAACACGAATTTGAAACCGTCCTCGACTCATACAAACATATAGGGTTGAATATAACCGGAGTGGATGCAAAAGACCGGTTTTATAAAGCGCTTAAAGGAATTACCGAACCCGAGGAAAAACGTAAAGCTATCGGAAATACATTTATTGAAGTTTTTGATGAGGAAGCGTCCCGACATATCGGGATTAAATGGCTGGCGCAGGGAACCATTTATCCTGATGTTATCGAATCAAAGTCGGTAAAAGGTCCATCCGCAACTATCAAATCTCATCATAACGTTGGCGGCTTACCCGATTTTATGAAGCTTAAAATAGTTGAGCCATTAAATACGTTATTCAAGGATGAAGTGCGAAAAATTGGTAATTCATTAAAAATGGATCCGAATATTTTGAACAGGCATCCTTTTCCGGGTCCGGGTTTGGGTATTAGGATATTAGGAGATATTACCGAGGAAAAAGTTAAAATTTTGCAGGAAGCCGATTTTATTTATATTGAGGGATTGAAAAAAGCCGGATTATATGGCAATGTATGGCAGGCAGGTACAATCCTGCTTCCAGTACAATCGGTTGGCGTGATGGGCGACGAAAGAACTTATGAAAATACCATAGTATTAAGAGCCGTTGGTTCAACTGATGGTATGACCGCCGACTGGTCGCAACTGCCTTATGAGTTTCTATCAAAAATTTCAAATGAGATAATTAATAAAGTTAAAGGTGTAAACAGGGTGGTTTACGACATAAGCTCAAAACCGCCGGCTACTATAGAATGGGAATAAAAAGAGAGTTTCGAGTAATGAAGCAACTATTTTTTCTAATATTTATCTTTCATTTGCTTTTCACTGCAAATGTCTTTTCGCAAACCGAAATTATCGTTAAGAAATCGGAAATTGTTGAAAACATCAACGGCACTGATTATTATCTGCATTTTGTTAAAGAAGGGCAAACCTTATTTAACATTGCCAAAGCTTATGGTGTTACCGTTAATGATATTTTTACTCATAATCCCGATTCTCAATCTGGGATCAAGCCGGGGCAAATTCTGAAGATTCCCTATATTAAGAAAAAAGAAAAGCCGGTAATTACTGATAAACCCGAAAACAATTTTTTCTATCATATTATACAAAAGAAAGAAACTCTTTACGGAATTTCACGAAAATATGGTGTTGAGATAGATGAAATCAGGAATTTGAATCCTGAGTTAGGAGAGTACCCAAAAGAAGGTCAGACTATTAAAATTCCTGTAAAAATGAAGTACCAAACACAGCAACCTATTGAATGGGAAGGCAAAACGCTTACTCATTTTATTAAAAAAGGCGAAACGCTTTATGGAATTGCAAAAAAATATAATGTAACTATCGGAGAAATCAGGAATGCTAATCCCGGACTTACTGATATGCTTAAACACGGGGAAATCATTAATATTCCGAATCAAAATAATGAATCAGGTACAACTGCCGGAAAACCTGATAAAACGAAAGAAAAAAACTATACCGAACATATAGTCAAGCCTAAAGAAACATTATACCGGATTGCAAAAAATTATGCAGTAAGTATTGATTTAATTAAGAAATACAATCCCGGTTTAACAAAAGATATAAAAACAGGTCAGGTAATTAATATTCCTAAGATCAAACCGGAAGAAAATTATATCATTCACAAAACCGACAAAAATGATAAACTGCAAAAAATTGCAAAAAAATACGATGTCAGTTATGAAAAAGTTGTATCATTAAATCCGGATTTATCGAAAAAAGTAGCAAAGGGTCAAACAATTAAAATTCCTGTTGAAATTCCTGAAGAAATTTTATCAGATACCATTCAAAAAGAATTACCTATTCCGGCTGAAGTTGGTTATCCTTGTGGAAATACCGAACTAAACAAAAGAAACTTGTACAATGTTGCATTAATGATCCCTTTATTTCTTGAAGAGCTTGACAGCCTTGATATTTCAGATGAAGCGGATTTGCCGGATCAGTCAAAATTTTCATCCTTTCAATTTATTCAATTTTATGAAGGTTTCTTAATGGCTGTTGATTCTTTAAAGAAAGCAGGGATGAACCTGAACCTTTTTATTTACGATGTTGACAATTCTCCCGCAAAAATAGAAAAAGCACTCCGGTCATCTGAATTGAGCAGCATGGATTTGATTATCGGCCCTTTTTACGGCAAAAGTTTTGAAAAAGCGGCTGCTTTCGCCAAAACATATAAAATAAAAATTGTAAATCCATTATCCACCAGGGAAGAGATCGTTTTTGACAACTCTTATGTTTTTAAAGTAAAACCCGCCACAAACAGCCAGACAGACCAACTTGTATCGCTGTTAACGGCTAAATACCCTGAAAGCAATGTGGTCATTGTCCGAAATAATTATTATAAATACCAGGCAACAGTTTCATTTATCAGAAACTACCTGAACAGCAAGCGTAAATTAAGAATTTATATTCCGAATAAAGAAATTATTGATGTTTTTGCATCCAAAGAAACAGAAGGCATTCTTTACACCGAGAATATGATAATTGACAACTCTGTAATTTCAAACAATCCGGCTGACAGCACTTATCTCAGTAATACGGTAAAAGAAGTGATCTACGTCAACGACAGTGTCGCCGGCTTACAGGCTAATCTTTCACAAATCAGGAATAATATAGTAATAGCTATTTCTGAGGATAATGCTTTTTCTCAGGAAGTACTTTCAAAACTGAACAAGTTAAGCGAAGATCATAACATTACACTTTTCGGAATACCTGAATGGGGCAAATATGATGATTTGGAAACAGAGCAGTTGTTAAATCTTAATTTTCATTGCTTTACATCAACCCTTATTAACTATCAGGATATAAATGTAAAAAATTGGATTGCTGATTACAGAGTCCGTTATAAAACAGAACCTTCGGTAAACAAATATGCTTACGACGGTTTTGACATTGCATGGTATTTTCTTAATGCACTGTTTTATTTAGGAAAAGACTTTGAAAATTGTCTTGATATTTATACAATAAGACTAATGCAAACACGGTATATTTTTGATCATAATGACCCAGGCGGATTTCAGAACTTATATTGGAATATTTACAAATTCAGGGATTATAAAAAAATTCCGGTAAATAATTAATAATAACTCAAAGCTTCAAATAAAAAATTAACGGTTAATATTTATTATTTATCTTTGCCGTAAATATTTTGAAATATATGCTAAGTAGAAGGCATCTGAGGATTAAGGCTTTACAAGCACTTTACGCTTTTGTCCAATCGTCAAACGACAGGTTGGACACGGGTGAAAAAGAACTGCTCAAAAGCCTTGATAAACTTTATGAAATTTATATTTACCAGCTTTCCCTGCTAATAGAGATCGTTGAATTTGCGCAGAAAAGAATTGAAGAAAATAAACAAAAATATATTCCTGCCGAAGAAGACCTGAATCCTAACACACGATTTATTAACAACCAATTTATAAGGCAATTATCCGATAATAAAAATTTTCTTAAAAATATTGAAAAATATAAAATTTCATGGGTAAACAGTGAGGAAATAATCAGGAAAATTTACAAGAGTATCAGAGAAAGTTATGATTACAAGGATTACATGAATGCAAAAATCATTAATTACGAATCTGATAAAGAAATTTTTATTAAAATTATTAAAAAGCAAATTTCCCGTTCTGAAATTCTTCAGTTTTTTTATGAGGAAAAAAACATATATTGGTCAGACGACTTTTATACAGCCAATCTCCTTGCGATTAAAACCATTAAATCATACAGGGAATCATGGGACGAATATAAAAAATTACCTGCTCTGTTAAAAAACGGCGAATCAGATAAAAATAATGAAGATAAGGAATTCGTAAAAAATTTATTCAGGAAAACCATTTTAAAAAGTGATGAATATGATAAATTGATTGAAGATAAAGTAAGGAATTGGGAAATGGACAGAATTGCTGTAATGGACATTCTTTTAATTAAGATGGCTTTGGCAGAATTGCTTGAATTTCCTTCAATACCGGTTAAAGTTACGCTTAATGAATATATTGAACTGGCTAAAATGTACAGCACTCCAAAAAGTAGGATATTTGTCAATGGTATTCTTGATAAATTAATATTAGATTTGAAATCACAAAAAAAGATAAAAAAAACGGGAAGGGGCTTACTCGAAAGTTAAATTAAAAATTATTAAAAAATGAAAACATTTATTAAAAATCTGAAATTATCACATTTAATTCTATTTTTCCTGACATTAATGATCCCTTTATTTTTTGTACAATGTAAAAATTCAAAAAAAGCAAAGCAGGAAAATGCCGGCAATAAGGATACTACTGAACTGACGACTAATAATAAAGTGAAAAGGGAGAAACCAAAACTAATTCACGATGATAAAGGGAATATTATCGAACGTCATGCATATTCATACAGGAAGAAAGATGGCAGTATCCGGTCGAAGGACAGCTACTATTATAAACGTGACGAAAGAGGAAATGTAACAGAAGAAATAAAAGAGTCATATTCACCTGATAAAGAATTAAAGTTTAAAAATGTTAATTATTACTCCTATGACGATAAAGACCAGAAAATAGAGCAGAAATTTTTCAGCTATGACGGTGAGGGCAATCTAAAACGTAAAGCCAGAAATACATTCAAATACAATGAAAATGGTTATTTAATAGAAGACCTTGGGTATTTTGATGATGGTAGTATAAAATCAAAGATTATTCTCGACCCTGACGAAACCGGGGCGCTCAGGTCGGAAGAGTATATTCATTATAACAAAGACGGTTCAAAAAAAGACCACAAGAAATATTATTACAGCCAGTACGGATTGAAAGAAACAGTGGATTTGATGGAAAAATAATATGTACCAGCCAAAAACAATATATACGCAAATAGCTCTTGCCTCTATTATTGCTTATCTGAAAAAAGGCAGCACAGATAAGCTGAAAATTGAAAACGTCCCCGATGAATTACTTTCAACCCGGCGCGGGTGCTTTGTTTCATTACATAAAACCGACGGCGCATTAAGAGGTTGTATTGGCACAATTGAGCCTAACAAAAAAAATTTATACCATGAAATAATACACTATGCCGTTGCTGCAGCATTCAACGATTCAAGATTTAAACCTTTAACAGAAGAAGATCTTGATGATTTGGAGATTTCGGTTGATGTGCTCACCGAACCCGAATTAATCAACGATTATGATGATCTGGATCCCAGTATATACGGAGTTATTGTTTCGGATAATAACTACCATCGTGCTGTACTCCTTCCCAACATACCGACTATTGATACGGTTGAGCAACAATTAAACATAGTGAAAAGAAAAGCAGGCTTAAGCTATGTTGATAACGAAAATTTAACAATATATCGGTTTACTTCCAACAGGTATCACTGAGAGTGCCTGAAGTGAGCTAAAGTTTATAAAGTTGTTAGAAACTTATTTTTGTTTTTTCATTATTAACATTGTTTATAATTCATACCTTTGCAACCAAATAATCATAAAAACTAATCAAAATGGCACAACAAGAGATTAATTTAAAAAAAATTATTCCGATTACTGTAATCGTAATAGTAGTAATTGTTTTACTTGTATCATGGAGTAATATCACGGTAACCATTGATGCCGGTCATGGTGGTGTATTATTCAAACGCTTTGGGGGCGGAGTCAACCTGGAAAAGACTTATGGCGAGGGCTTTCATTTTATTGCTCCCTGGAATAAGATGTACATTTACGAAGTAAGACAGCAGGAAACATCAGAGGATATGAACGTTTTATCAAGTAACGGGCTGGAGATATTTGTGGATGTTTCTGCCTGGTATGAACCGATGTTTGACAAACTGGGACATCTCCATCAGGAAATCGGAACGACCTATCTGCAAAGGGTAATTATTCCAAGTCTTCGCTCTTCAACCAGGAGTGTAGTTGGCAGATATACACCCGAAGAGATATATTCAACAAAACGCGATGTGATACAGGATGAGATTTTTAATGAAACCAAAACGGTTTTGGAAGAAAAAAATGTTCAGTTAAATAAAATCCTGATCCGTGCCATAAAACTTCCAGCTACACTTAAAGAAGCTATTGAAGGCAAACTAAAACAGGAGCAACTTTCGCTGGAGTACGAATTTAAGCTTGAAAAAGCACGGAAAGAAGCCGAACGTCAGAAAATTGAAGCCGAAGGTAAAGCCACAGCTTTCAAAATCATCAATGCGAGCTTAACCGATAGAATCTTAAGAGAAAAAGGTATTGAAGCAACCCTGAAACTGGCAGAATCGCCCAATGCTAAAGTAGTTGTGATAGGCAATACCAAAGGTGGATTACCTCTGATTTTAGGAGATATAAAATAAATTTGTGGTATCATAATAATTATGAAATGCCACGAATACACGAATTAATTAATAATACTATTCGAAAAATATTCGTGAATTCGTGGCATAAATCCAAAATATCACACACCCGAAAATTCTTTATTGCTTTTTTTATTCTCAATCTTTTATTAGGCTCATTTTATATTGATCTCTGGATTAACGCTAATACAACTTCAAGGGCATTGCCCATAATAACTTATTTTGAAAGCGGTACATTTCAGTTTGACAAATACCATGAACTTACCTGCGATAAAGCCCTTATTAAAAATCATTATTATACCGACAAAGCCCCCCTTCCGACTTACTATGTATTGCCTTTTTTCGGAATTCTAAAATATATTGGTATTATACCCCCGGATGAAAAAGGCAGTTTGTTTGGAAAACATATTTACGCCTTAGGAGGAATACTCGCAGGCAGTTTACCTTTTACATTAATTCTGTTGATCGTATTTAACAAAATCAAAAAAAATACCCCGACAATTTCACCCGTATTCTTAACCTTGTTTCCATTTTATGCTTCCTTCATTTTCATTTTTTCAGGAACTTATTTTGCACATTTGTTATCGGGCATATTATTATTAGCTTCCTACATTTATCTGAAGAAAGGTAAATACCTGGTTTCGGGATTTTTTGCCGGCTTAAGTTTTTTATGTGAATACAACCTTGCAGTTATCTTTTTCCTTTGGGCTATTCAATTAATCATCCGGACAAAAAACTTTAAACCCACACTATATTATGGTTTAGGAGTTTTACCTTCTTTAATATTCATTCTTTATTATAATTATATCTTCACAGGATCTCCATTTGAAATGTTATACAGGTATCATACTTTCGACCAGCTCCACAGTAATTACGGATTTTCGTTTCCGGGTTTTAATTCAATTTTGGGATTAAGTTTTAGCTGGTATAAGGGTATTTTCTTCTATTCGCCTTTTTTATTGTTGTTTTTGGTTAAAGCGTTCAAACCTCTGATAAATAAAGGATTCAACATGATAATTACTAACTATCTGATAGTGCCTTCAATTGTATATTTTTTATTTGTCGCATCTTATTTCGGATGGTGGGGCGGATGGACGTATGGCCCGAGATTATTACTTGCTCTAACCATTTTGCTTACTTACGAAGGAATTATTTATTTATCAGGACAAAAGTTCTCAAAATATGTTTTTTGGGGATTAATGGCTTTTGGAATAACCTGTACTTTTATGGCAAAAGCTACTGTTGCCTATTCGGTTCCTACCAATGTGGTAAATCCTATACTCGACCTGATTATCCCGGAATTTATTCACGGTAATTTTAATCCGAATAATATACTTACCATTTTATTTAATATAAAACCTGTTTATTCTTTTTTTATCTGGATTGCTATGTTTGCAGGAAGCACTATTTTCTTAAATTGTTGGTATGAAAAACATTTTAAATTTCCCTAATTAAATCATTGTAAAATGCTAAAAATTTTGGAAACACCCCGCGATGCCATACAAGGATTAAAAAATATTATTCCTTCATCAAAAAAGGTTGAGTTAATAAATACTCTGTTACAGGTAGGTTTTGATATTATTGATATAGGAAGCTTTGTTTCTTCAAAAGCAATTCCTCAACTAAGCGATACGGAAGACGTCATTAAAAGAATTGATATTTCAGGCACACAGTCAAAACTTTTTGTTCTGACTGCCAATACAAAAGGTGGTGAAAAAGCTGCTCAGTTTGAACAAATCAGCTACATCGGGTTTCCTTTTTCGATATCTCCGGTTTTCCTGAAAAGGAACATAAATTCTGACTTTAATAAAGCTTTGAAAACCATTGATGAAATTCAGAATACATGCCTTAAATCAAAAAAGAAACTGATAGTTTACCTAACTATGGCATTTGGTAATCCTTACGGTGATCCATCCGGTAAAGAAATTATATTACATTGGACTGAAATACTTTCCAGGAAAGGAATTGAAACTATCAGCCTTTCCGATATAATAGGTGTTGCTACACCAGAAATGATAAAAGACATATACGCATCTTTGTCAAAGGAATTTTCAGGGATTGAGTTCGGTATCCATTTGCATATTAAAAAAGACGATTGGTACGATAAAATTGATGCGGCATATAAAAACGGATGCAAAATATTTGATGGCGTTATTAATGGCATTGGTGGCTGCCCGATGACGGGATACGAACTGTTAGGAAACCTGCCCACAGGAAATATTCTCGAATATGCACAAAAAAATAATATCTCACTAACAATTGATAAGAAAAAATTTACCGAGGCACAAGTGCTTGCATTTCAAATAGCTGAAATAAGAAAATGATTTCAGAATCATAGAATATGACAAAAGTCATATTTCCGGCTGACCGTCATTATTGTAATTTTTCTATTCACAATTTAATATTACTGCCTTAAATTTATCCTAAATTCAAGTCACAAATGCAACTTTTTCAGAGGAGATAAAGACTGAATTTTTCAAGACAAAGGAGAAAGAGATGAACTCCTTCTCTCTTTGCCCTGAAAAAATTAAAATTTTTATCACCAAATAAATTTTTATCACTAAATTTGTTAAATCAAAAAGTTGCATTTGTGACTTGAATTCAGCATATGTTTGTGCTGAAAAATTAAAAAAAACTACAATTAGGTGCAAGGAATATCATTTAGAAACCTGTTACTCTATTGTCTTCTGCTAATATTTACACCGTTTATTCTATTGCAGAATTATTTTCAATGGGCCATTAGCTATGCATCCATGGCACAACTATATTTTAAGACATTTTCTATTCCTTATATTCTTATTATTGCTTTTATCTTTTTTCTGATAGTTATTTCATTAAGTTATAAGAGATTAAATAGAAAAAAAATTGCGGCAATAGTCATTATTATTTTTTTATGGTTGCTGGGACAAAATTCTACTGACTATTATTTTGGTCACAAGTTTTATGAATTGCAGCATAACTGGCATTATATCGCCTATGGTATATTTGCCATAATTATGTACAGGCATCTAATTAATCTAAATAAATCTTCTTCACAAATTATTAGAATAACACTTACAGTTGCTATATTACTTTCTGTTTTTGATGAATTAATACAGATACCTCTCTCGGATAGAACTTTTGACATCTGTGATATCGCAAAAGATACCTGGGGGGCAATCCTCGGATTGTATTTTGTATTTTATGTGATTGAAGATGGAGAAATTGTAAAAGACAGCTGGAGTATTTTCAGGACATCATGGAGAACATATTTCATCGCTCCATTTCCTTTATTGATTTTCTCCACTTTTTTCTCCTATTTTTTTCTCTTCATATCTTCTATACTTACCGAGTCAAAATATCTTGGATGGATCATTCTTTTCACAATTAGTTTGTTTCTGATAATTTTCCTGATCATTCATCAATTACAGTATAAAAAAGCCAGAATTGCTATTTTGATTCTTGCTGGAATTGTCCTTATCCTGCAATTAGTCTTCTTCTTCACGAATATTAATAAGGATGTTATCTATCATAAAAATGGTATTACTGTATATAAAGGGATCCCATTAATTTATTTTGATTTAATGATTAATCCCAATGGTACTTTCAGGTTTGTTGACAAAAAGCTTAATTTCAATATTCGTGATAAACATACAATTATGAAAAAGGAAGCAGACATAATTGTATTTGGAACTGGCAAAAAGCAAAGATTGAATATTGGGGTTTCCGAAGAAAAAACATCCCATTTCATTTATAATATTAGGTCAAAAAAGGTAATACAGTTTATAATTCTTGATAGTAAAATGGCTTGTGAAAAATTTAATAAGTTAAAGAAATCAGGACAAAATGTTTTATTGATTCTACATAACGAATGAGATATTTCAAACACCATAATAGTAAAAATAAAACAGATAACATAATACAGATTGCACTATTTGTAATCATTGGCCTATGGCTTGGTTTTACCTTATTAACAACTTTCTACCCGAATAGTATTGGCTATTTGGAAACTCAGGGCAAAAAAGCTGAAGCGCTGAGCCTAATAGGGTATGGTAATAAATTTTTATTAGAAAGAAACTTTAAATTGGCTGCAGGGCAGTATATTGAAGCCATCAGGATTGATCAGGAAAATAATGCAGCATTGGTCAATCTTTCCCTCTGTTACACTCATATGGGATTATATAATAAAGCAATCATCGGTTTGCAAGAAGTGCTGAAAAATAAGCCCAATCAAAAATATGAAATATATTATAATTTGGGTGAAATATTTTTTAAAAAGGAAATCTATGACAAATCTGGTATGTACTTCCAAAAATCAGCAGAATCGGATCCTTTTCCCTTGGATGCATACATTTATCTGGCAAGAACTTATAAAAAACAAAAAAAGTGGAAGGAAGCCCTAAATACATTTCAAATTTGCCTCCAATATATACCGGATATGGAATCGACATATCTGGGAACCCTTAAAGAACTACAATATAAATTTACCGGTAATCAGGAAGATAGTCTTAAAGTATCAGATATTTTAAACGAATATCAGGGAAAAGATGAATTACTTAACCGGTTTGATCCGTCAGTATTTGATTATAAAAAAGATAATAAAAAGAATCTTTCCAATATTTACATTGATATTGGTTTTTCGTATTCTCAATTAGGAGATAACACAAAAGCAATAGAAAATATCAATTATGCATTGAAACTTAATCCCTCATCCATTTCAGCTAAAAAATTTTTAAAGCTATTAAAAAGTCAGGGTTATTAAAAACTACTGATTTTTCAATATACAAAATATATTAATCAATGTAGGTAGAGCCGACAACTGGTGCACGACAAATTCCTATCATGCTTCTTTTTTAATTATTCCAAATTATGTATTAGAAATAATACAATAATTCCTAATTCATAGCGATTAAGACAATCATATAATTTGGATAAAAACCAAATTGCTGATTCCCTAAATCGGGATTAACCCTTACTAAATGCAGATAGTTCGTCCATAAAGGACTCCTATTGCATAAGTCGGGCTTATATGTAAAAATTAAAAATCTCCCAACACACCCGTAAGTCTTCCCTCACAAGCCTCAGCGCTGGCGCGACTTATGGGATTTTTATTCGCCCCTCTTCTAACTACCCTAATCCGGCAGCCAATGCCATGCAACTTTATACCCAACAATACTAATACGATGAACTGGGGCTATGCCGACCGCTTACAATACGCCAGCCTGGGCGGAGGCGGTGAAGCATGGTACGTTTACGATGCCAGCGGTGAAAGAGTACGAAAAGTTATTAAAAACCGGGATATTGTTGAAGATCGTTTATTAGGAGGTTATCAATCATGGACAAAAACAGTGAATGGACAGGTTGCTGAAACCAGGGAATCTTTGCATGTAAATGACAGAACTAAGAGAATAGCCATCCTGAATGGTGATAAAAAGGCCACAACGATTCGTTACCAGTATGATAACCATCTTGGTTCTGCCTGCCTGGAACTGGATGACCGGGCAAATATTATCACCTACGAAGAATACCACCCATACACCTGCAAGTCTTCCAGCAAAGGACTTTGCGGAGGCGCAACTTGGATTGAGTTCGGTATCCATTTGCATATTAAAAAAGACGATTGGTACGACAAAATTGATGCGGCATATAAAAACGGATGCAAAATATTTGATGGCGTTATAAATGGCATTGGTGTCTGCCCCATGACGGGATACGAACTGTTAGGAAACCTGCCCACAGGAAATATCCTCGAATATGCTCAAAAAAATAATATCCCACTAACAATTGATAAGAAAAAATTTACCGAGGCACAAGTGCTTGCATTTCAAATAGCTGAAATAAGAAAATAATTTCAGAATCATAGAATATGACAAAAGTCATATTTCCGGCTGACCGTCATCATTGTAAATTTTCTATTCACAATTTAATATTACCGCCTTAAATTTTCATAATAAACAGTAACCTGGGATGAAATGAAAAATGTTAAATCAACAGGAATTTATTTCCATAATACTCAACATCCGAAATCGATTGACTATACTGCATTAGAGACTTTTGCCAAATCATTTCCCGAAGTATGTGGAATATGGGATTCCCGGTCATTACCTCTTACCGGCATTGATAATATTGGAACTGCAATAAAGGAGAAAGGTGTCGAAAGGATTATTATTGCCGGAGATACACCCGGAATGGTAAAACCCTTGTTTTGCGAAGTAATGTCGCTTCTCGGGCACAATGGTGATAGTGTAGTATTGGCAAGTTTTAAAAAATATGGTGCTGATAACATTCATAGGGCAAAAGCTGTTCTGTTATGTGCGGTAAAAGGAGTTCCGTTTGAATTTGCAGCTACACCCGATGAAAAAGATGTTAATCCTGACACTCTAATTATTGGCGGTGGAATTGCCGGCATACAGGCATCGCTCGAAATAGCAGACTCCGGTCAGAAAGTGTACTTAGTTGAAAAGACCGGAACCATTGGAGGGCACATGGCGATGTTTGATAAAACCTTTCCTACACTCGACTGTGCAGCTTGTATTTTAACCCCTAAAATGGTTGAAGTGGGACAACATCCAAACATTGAGCTTATTACTTATTCAGAAGTTAAAAGTGTAAGTGGTGGTCCGGGGGATTTCAAAGTACGCATCCTAAAAAAGGCAAAACGAGTGGACCTTACCACTTGTATTGGATGCGGTTCATGCTCTGAAAAATGTCCTGCTAAGGCTTCGAGCGAATTTGATGTCGGAACAACTCTCCGTAAAGCTATTTATATTCCTTTCCCTCAAGCTGTGCCAAATAAATACCTGATTGATGAAGAAAGTTGTATCTATGTTCAGTCTGATGGAAAGAAATGTGGTGTATGTGTTAAATTCTGTCCTGTAGATAACTGTATAAATCTTGATGCAAAAGATGAAGAAGTCGAAATTACAGTTGGAAATATTATAGTTGCCACCGGGTTTAAGACTTTTGACGCAACTCGTACTGAACAATTTGGTTACGGTAAATATTCCAATGTTATCACCTCACTTGAACTTGAGCGCTTAGTGAATGCTGCAGGACCTACCGAAGGGAAAATTACTTACAGAACAGAGGATAAAAAAGGGAATAAGATATTCACCTTAGATAGCGGAAGTCCGAAAAGCGTTGCACTCATTCATTGCGTTGGCAGCAGGGATGAGAACTATAATAAATACTGCTCTAAGGTGTGTTGCATGTATTCATTAAAGCTTGCGCACCTTGTAAAAGAAAAGTTACCTGACGCTGAAGTCTGCGAGTATTATATCGATATGCGGGCATTCGGAAAGGGTTATGAAGAGTTTTATGAAAGAATAAAGAGTGAAGGAATTCATGTGATCAGAGGCAGAACAGCAAAAATTGAACAGAAAAACGGGCAGTTATTGCTTCGCTCGGAAGATATTGAAAACGACAGATTGATAGAGCAAACCTTTGATATGGTTGTCCTTGCCGTTGGTATTGAACCAAGGGAAGATGCGGAAAGTTTGAGCCGCATGCTGGGCATTCCGCAAGGCGATGAAGGCTGGTTTACCGAAATTAATTATATCAGCGATCCGGTGAACACCAGCACAGGAGGCATAACAATTGCCGGCGCCTGCCAGGGACCAAAAGATATTCCCGACACGGTAGTCCAGGCTTCTGCTGCTGCCGCCAGAGTTTTACAAAGTATTATCAAAGGTAAAATTAAAGACAGCATTAAAGATATTTCATTCGAAAACATTGAATCCAAAGCTAAAAAACTTTATACAGTTATGGAGGACAAATCATGAGCACAAGAGTTAATCCTGATTTAAAAAGAGAACTGCAAAAATTTGGACTGAGCGAATGGAACGAATGTTTCCATTGCGGTAATTGTACGGCTATCTGTCCGTTAACCGAGCAAGGATTTCTTTTCCCGAGAAAAGGGATCAGAGCGATACAAATGGGATTAAAGGATAACCTGGCAAAGCAAGTTGACCCATGGCTGTGTTATTACTGCGGCGAATGCAGTGAAACCTGCCCAAGAGATGCTAATCCGGGAGAATTAATGATGGCGGTCCGTCGTTATCTAACTAAAATCTATGATTGGACCGGTCTTGCTGGCCTCTTTTACAGATCAAAACTTGCACTTTTTATTGGATTTCTTTTGGTTTTAATTGCTGTTATTGCAGTTGGTTATATAAAAGGTTTCGAAACAGAAGCAGTCATGCACTTTGGCCATCTATTTGAACAATATGTTATTCTTGCAGTATTCACTCTGATACTACTGCCGAATATCTTTCATATGTTCTGGCTTACAATTGTAAAACAAAAAGTGAAAGCACCTGTATTTTCTTACATCACAGGTATCTGGCATCTGATTTGGAATATGTTTACACAAAACAGATCCTTAAAATGTGAAACAGGCAGCTTCCGATGGCTTGAACATTTCCTGATCGTAATAGGCTATTTATTATTACTGTTTACTACAGTTTTTCTTAATTGGTTTTCAACAGAGAATACCATTATTATCTGGTTAGGATATATTGTATGTGGGTTGGTATTTGTCTTTACTTTTGATTTCATCATTGATAGACTGAGAAAAAACAGGGAGGTAACCAAATTCTCTCACCATTCAGATTGGTTATTTGTTATCTGGCTTTTTTTATTAGGATTTACAGCATTTTTTGTAAGGTTATTTGTTGACACCAACCTAATCGATAATAATTTATGGTTATATATGATACATTTAATTGTTATTGCTCAATGGGGAATATTACTTGTTCCTTTTGGAAAGTGGACTCATTTTTTATACCGTTCATTCGCCATTTATTTTGCAAACTTGAAAAAAGTTAGCACTTAAACGAGAAGGTAAATTATAACATAATAAAAGAGTAAAAATGGAAGAAAAAAGAATAGGAGTATATGTTTGTTGGTGCGGTAATAACATAGCATTAATGGTGGATGTTGAAGCCGTTTCGGAAGAAATGAAAAAACTGCCAAATGTTATTATTGCCAAAAATTATAAATACATGTGTTCCGATCCGGGTCAGGATATGATTATCAAAGACATAAAAGAACATAACCTGAACCGCGTGGTTGTTGCTGCATGTTCTCCGCGGATGCATGAACTGACATTTCGTAAGGCTTTGGAAAATGCAGGTTTGAATCCTTATATGTTCCAGATGGCAAACATCAGGGAGCAGGTTTCGTGGGTGCATACCAACAAAGAGGAAGCTACAAAAAAGGCAAAATCACTTATTTCAGGAGCTATCAACAGGGTTAATTTCCACGAATCTCTTGAAAAAAGGTCGGTTGATATTAATCCGGCAACACTGATTATAGGAGGAGGTATTTCAGGTATCTCGGCAGCTATTGAACTTGCGGATGCAGATAAAAAAGTATTTCTTATTGAAAAAACTGATAAACTCGGCGGTTATGCTGCTAATATCGACCTGACGTTTCCTTATATGTACAGCGCTGGGCAAATAATCGAACCGCTTATTAGTAAAGTTCAGAACCACAAACACATCAGTGTTTTCATTGAATCTGAAGTAAAAGAAATTTTCGGTTATATCGGAAATTTTAATGCTAACATAATTTCCAAAGACAGTTTTGAAACCGAACTTAAATTTGGTAATATTCTCGTAGCAACCGGATTGAAACCCTTTGATCCAAGCGGAATAGAAAATTACGGATATAGTAAGCTCCCTGGTGTGATCACATCTCTTGAATTTGAGAAAATGCTGATCAATGGCAGTATCAGAACAAAAGACGGAGATATACCGAAGAATGTTGCCATTATTCATTGCGTAGGCAGCCGGAATAAAGATTATCATGAATATTGTTCAAGAACGTGTTGCATGACTGCCCTTAAATACGCCAACCAGGTAAGATCAGCCCTGCCTGATTCCAACATTTTCCAGATTTATGCAGATATGAGAGCATTTGGAAAAGGCTGTGAAGAATTTTATACACAATCTTCAAGGAAGGACATTATGTTCCTGATGTACGATCAGAAGAATGACTTGCCGGTGATTAAGAAAGCAAAAGCCGGTGATAACTGCGAAATGCTGATCGAAATGAATGAAAGGCTTTCGGGTGAAGATATTGAAGTTCCTGCCGATCTGGTTATCTTAATGGTTGGTATGGAAGGAAGGGAGGATGCTAAGCAGATTTCCCATACTGTTGGAGTGAGTTTATGCGGCAATGAATTTTATATTGAAAAACATCCCAAGCTTGATCCTGTCGCCACAACAACCGATGGGGTTTACGTAGTTGGAAGTTGCCAGGCGCCTAAAGATATTCCAGATTCCGTTTCACAAGCAAGAGCTGCAACAGCACGAATTCTTGCAACAATAGCAAAAGGCTCGGTAGAAGTAGAAGTAACCACAGCCTTTATAAATGAAAAAATCTGTTGCGGCTGCCAGTTTTGTATAAAAGTTTGTCCTTATACTGCAATCAGCTTTGATGAAGAAAATAATGTATCAGTAGTTAATGAAGTGTTATGTAAAGGATGTGGAACTTGCGGATCGGCTTGTCCGAGCGGGGCAATTACGAGCAAACATTTTACCGATAAACAAATACTTTCACAAATAGAAGGCTTATTAGCTAAATCTTTAGAATTACAGGAGGTGTAATATGAGCTATAAACCAACAATAGTTTCCTTTTTATGCAACTGGTGTTCATACACCGGTGCCGATCTTGCCGGAACATCACGGATGAAGTACGCTTCAAACATTCGCATTATCCGGGTAATGTGTTCAGGCAGAGTAGAACCGACATTTGTTATTAAAGCATTCAGAGAGGGTGCTGACGGCGTTTTAATATGTGGTTGTCATCCCGGCGACTGCCATTACCATGAAGGAAACTATAAATGTTTGCGACGATATCACTTGCTCAAGAAATACATAAAGCAAATGGGTATCAATCCTGAACGCCTGCGATTGGAATGGATAAGCGCAAGTGAAGGAAAACAATTTGCCGAACTGGCTGACGCGTTTTCTGAAACAATCCAAAACCTCGAGCAATGTAAAGTGAAAAAAGTTATGGAAACCCTGACTTGAAAATTGACTATTCCCGTACATGCGGGATTAATTATTTGACTATTGTCTGTTGAAAATTAAAAAATCGTAAATTCCTCTGTTATGGAAAACAACGAAAAAAAATCAAAACTGAACCTGGCTGTTTACTGGGGCGCTGCTTGCGGGGGCTGCTGCGTTTCAGTGCTTGATGTCCATGAAAAAGTATTAGACATTATTGAAGTGGCAGACTTTGTATTCTGGCCAATTGCTCTCGACACTAAATACAAAGACGTGGAAGCCATGCCCGACCTGCATATTGACATTACATTATTTAATGGCGCGATACGCAATAGTGAAAATGAGCATTTAGCTAAACTATTAAGACAAAAATCGAAAATACTAATAGCCTATGGCTCCTGTGCCCAACTCGGTGGTATTCCCGGACTTGCAAACCTGACAACAAAGGAAGAACTCCTCAAAAGAGTGTATGAGGATAGTGAATCAACGGTTAACCCTGATAAAATACGTCCGGTGACTGAGTTTGATGTACCTGAAGGAAAACTCACTTTACCCGAATTCTATAATGATGTTCGGACACTCGACCAGGTGGTTGATGTTGACTATTATCTTCCTGGGTGCCCGCCAACTTCCGACAGGCTTGTGGAGGTATTTACGGCGGTAGTATCTGGTTCGGATCTGCCGCCAAAAGGATCTGTAGTTGGAGCCGAGGCAAAGTCTTTATGTGATGAATGTGACAGGAAAAAATCGGAGGACAAAGCCGTGAAAAGATTTTACAGACCCTGGGAAATTGAAGATGATGGCGAAACATGCTTTATCGAGCAGGGATTGATATGTATGGGTCCGGCAACAAGAGCCGGATGCGGATACAGGTGTATAAAAGGAAATTCTCCCTGCCGGGGTTGTTACGGGCCAACACCTGAAATTACCGACCCCGGTGCAAAAATGCTATCTGCTATCGCTACTGTTATCGACTCAAACGATCCTGGTGAAATTGAGGGAATCATTAATCAGATTGAAGACCCTGCCGGAACCTTTTACCGTATGAGCGTTCCCGCAGGAATATTACGAAGAAAAATTACCACTTAAATAAATAAATAATGAAACGAATAACTATAGATCCCATAACACGCTTAGAAGGACATGGAAAAATTGAAATCTTTCTCAAAGAAAACGGAGAGGTTGAAAATGTATATTTCCAGGTTCCTGAACTCAGGGGATTTGAGAAATTTTGCGAAGGACGACCGGTTGAGGAAGTTCCTCAAATCGTAACAAAGATTTGTGGTGTTTGCCCGGGCTGCCACCACATGGGTTCTGGAAAAGCCGTTGATGCCGTTTTTGGTGTAAAACCACCTCCAACCGCTGCAAAACTAAGGGAGTTATTTTACATGGCACATTTCATCCATAGCCATATCGCTCATTTTTATGCGCTTGCTGCTCCTGATTTTGTCGTCGGTCCGACAGCAAAGCCGGAAGAAAGAAATATCTTCGGAGTAATAGGTAAAGTTGGCGTAGAAATCGGTACGGAAGTTATTAAACAAAGACGTATAGCCCAGGAAATCCAGGCACTTCTTGGAGGTCATCAAACACATGTGGTAATGAATACACCTGGCGGAGTAAAAAGAGGTTTGTCGGAAGATGAAAGGGCCGATATTGAGGAAAAAGCTAAAGGTTTCATTGAATTTGGCAAATTCTCTTTGAAACTTTTTGAAGATGTTGTATTGAATAATAAAACATATCTGGATATTATCCTTAATGGACCGTATTTCCTCAAATTACATTCAATGGGACTGGTAGATGAGAATAATAAAGTGAATTTTTATGATGGTAAAGTGCGGGTTGTGGATACAGTAGGAAATGAACATTGTAAGTATGCTCCCGAAGATTACAGGGAATATGTAGAAGAAAGGGTTGAACCCTGGAGTTATCTGAAATTCCCTTATCTGAAAAAAATAGGATGGAAAGGCTTTGTTGACGGGCAGGATTCCGGAGTTTATCATGCAACACCGTTATCCAGGCTGAATGCAGCCGATGGAATGGCTACTCCTCTGGCACAGAAAGAATATGAAAAAATGTATGAAACATTAGGAGGAAAACCCGTCCATAATACCCTTGTAATGCACTGGGCACGATTGATAGAATTATTATATTCTTCTGAAAGATGCCTTGAACTGGCAACTGACCCTGAAATCACCGGTAAAGAACTTAGAACTAAAATAGATAAAATCGTCGGTGAGGGAATTGGCATTGTTGAAGCACAAAGGGGAACACTAACACATCACTATTGGACGGATGAAAAAGGGATCCTGACAAAAGCAAATATTATTGTTGGAACTACAAATAACAATGCCGCAATATGTATGTCATTGAAAAAAGCTGCACAAGGGCTTATCAAACCTGGGCAGGAAGTAACAGAGGGAATTTTAAATATGGTCGAGATGGCATTCAGGGCCTATGACCCATGTTTCTCGTGTGCCACTCATCACCTGCCTGGTAAAATGCCGTTATTAGTGAATATTAGAGATATACAAGGCTCTTTAATTAAAACATTAAGTAGAGATTAATCCCCTAACCTGTCTGGTTGTACTATTAATTTCGGGATAAATTACTGAATGAAAAGCAAATTTTTTGCTGACTCAAGCCAGCCAATATCTCCTATCACTATTATTAATGTAACTGCTGAATAAGTCCCAAAGCCTTTTATACTTTTTTACAACTCTATACTTTCTCCTTAATATACGTTGATGATAGTATATTTGTAACATTTCTGCTAATTGGGGCTTCACGGTTCGACTTCACACCCTTAGTATTAAAGCCTGGCTACTTTTACCGGTAACTAATCATTTAACTCTTTAAGAAAATTATACCAATTTTTGTACAAATGCGAACAATAATGAATTATTAACTTTTCCGGTTGGAGAAAGAAGATGTTTACACCTGATTATATAAAATTTTTCTAACTGATTATAACTGCCTTAGCAATTTTGTTAATAAAAAGTCCAAAAACGAGGGTAACCTTTTGGCGATTTTCAGAATTAACTACTGAATAGGAATTTTCTTTACCGGAAACTGATTTTTTACTGCCGTTAAGTGATTTGTTGTTGATAATATGAACTTGTTACTTACATTTGTAAATAGAATTTAAAACTTAAACGTATTTAACCATTCCGTTATGTCGCACATAGTTTATTATCAACATATTACCCCCCCCTCAAACACAACCGAACTCCATTAACACTGAGTTATATTTATCGATGCTTTTCGTTTTACAGCTTTATCTTTTTCATTTTTTTAGGCAGTATAATTAATCGGTTCATAATAAAGATGTGTACTTTTGAGATAAAAACCGATAAAAAACAACAAGACCTGACAGGTCGGTCAAGTACCTATCAGGTCGAAAAAACGATGAGAAATTTAATTACGCAATATAATTTATCAAATACTCTATGATTATGAACAAAATAATAATGATTTTAGTAGCAGTAGAAATTTTAATGTGTCACCAATCCATTTCACAGGAATGGGCTCATGAAGGAGCAGAGTGGTATTATGATTACGGAATTTTCTATTATGTTGGATATATAAAAATTACTTATGAGGGAGATACAGTTATTAATGATCAACATTGTAAAATCCTGACAAAAACAAGGATCACTAAAGATTTAACGACCTATCAGTACGATACGGTATTTTTAGGAAATGAATATACCTGGTCGGACGGCGATAAAGTTTATATCTACAGGCATGAACAGTTTTATACATTGTATGATTTTGCTGCCCAACCCGGTGATTGGTGGATAATTCCTGAAACCTATTACACCAATTCTTGTGATACAATAGGGAGAATTCAGGTTGATAGTATCAGTAGCATTGTAATAAATAATAGTACACTCCGTGTTCTTTATTGCAGTGAGTACGAAAATTCACATTGGAGCCTTGGTCCGAAAATTATAGAGAAAATCGGGTCAGTTTATTCTTACATGTTACCCGAAGTAAATACGAATTGTGGCATTGCAGATTTGTTTGAGGGAGGCGCTTTAAGGTGTTATTCTGATAATGATTTTGGATTGTACAGCACGGGTATTGCTTCTGAGTGCGATTATATTGTATCTGTTGAAAAGGATGAAGTTCCTGAAAAATCATTTGAGGTTATACCTAATCCTTCGGATAACTATATAACTTTTATTTCAAAATTATTTATACCGGATAATATTGAGGTATTTGATATATTCGGTCGATCTCAAAAAAAAATAAACATCAAAAACGAAAGAGAATTAATAGATATTTCAGGCCTTTCCAAAGGTGTTTATTTTATTCTTATTAATTATAAAAAGAAAAATTTTAGTTATAAATTTATTAAAAATTAATGAAATATGAAAACATTTATAGAATTTAAAGTTTTATTATTAGCTTTTTTAGCGGTATCATATATCACAGTATTTTCACAATTAGGCGATGATTTTTGTATTATTGAACAATCTGAAATAGATGATTATTTTAATAAAAATGGTGACTGCAACACAAATCCATCTGGAGATTTTATGTTTTATGATGATCTGGATACTTACATCCCTAATTTTGATAATGAGCCATTACACAATCCTCCTTTAAAGACAATTAAATTAAATATTAACATTTTTCAAAAGAATGATGGAACCGGTAACTTTCCTGACAACCAGGAAACAAGAGATGGTTTAAATCAAATAATACAATGGGTAAATGGCATTTATAATGTTTGTGACCCTTGTGATCCTATTTCAGGCATACAGGAATTAGATTACACGAACATAAGGTTTAGTATTGGTGAGGAGGGCTATGAAAGGATTTATTTCTACCAAAATGATCAAATTTGGAATTCTACAAATGCTAATACACTTTTAAATGAAGTGTTATCGGTCGATCCTGAAAGGAGCAATTATATTAATGTGTTGATTTCAGGAAGTAGCGGATCATATGCATATACAACTATGCCAAGTTACTCCAATTTGGAGAAAAACCAATTTGTTTTTATGTTTTATTGGGGAGATCCTGTTAATTATGCAAAAGCCAATCAGTTGGCTCATGAATTAGGACATGATTTAGGACTGCTACATACTTATTATGGAGGTGGGGCATGGGCAAATTGCAATAATAATGACGAATATCTTAGTGATATTTTTGGTCCATGGCCTGGTAATTGTCCGCATATCGGACCACCAAATATTTGGGGTGAAGATGCATGTGAATTTCCAGATGATTTGAAAACTAATAATTTGATGGGTGGGAATAAGTCAAATTGTTATATTTCGCCTAAACAGGCTGGTCAAATGCACAGAGCACTTGCTGTAACATCTACAAGAAGATTTGTTGAAAAAGTAAAATCTGATATTCCACTTGTAATTAGTAATGATGAAACTTGGGATTTTGATATAAGATTATACAGAGATGTTATTATTGAACCAGAAGTGGAATTAACACTTGCGTGTAAACTTATAATGCCATATGAAGGTAAAATAATTGTGAAACCAAATGCAAAACTAATAATTGATGATGCGGTAATAACAACTATAGATGATGAACAATGGCAAGGAATCGAAGTTTGGGGCAACAGTACCGAACACCAATATACAATTAACGGCCAGAATGCACAGGGGCAATTGATCCTTAAAAACAATGCCATAATTGAAAATGCAGTTTGTGCGGTTAAGTTATGGAGACCGGGATATATCAGTACAACAGGAGGAATTGTCCAGGCAACGGATGCAATATTCCGGAATAATGCCAAATCAGTTCTTGCATTGTATTATAGTAACTTTAATCCCAATAATCCAGGTAATGAAATGGATAATGTATGCTATTTTAATAATTGTACTTTTGAATTAAATGGGAATTACATACCAAGCCAAACCTTTGATGAACATGTTTACCTGGTCTGTGTAAAAGGAATTAGATTTAAAGCTTGCGACTTTACATTAGCCGATGTTCCGGGAGTTTCGCAGGAGAACAATGGCATTGCTGCTAACAGTGCAGGTTTTAGTGTTTCCGCGGTTTGTACATCCCCTGACTTACCATGTTCCGAGTACGACAAATGCACTTTCAATGGTTTTTATAATGCTATTTATGCCGGCAGTACAAACTCAAACACATTTAGTGTAAACAGGGCTGTGTTTGAAAACAATACCTATGGGATAAATGTTTTAGGAGTTAATAATCTTAGTATCCTGTTTTCTGATTTCTTTATCGGGTACAATGCAGCAGATGAAGAAGAATGCGAAGGTGAAGGAAAATCTGCTGCCGGATATGGTATTAGCTTATCGAATTCCACTGGCTTTGCCATTGAGGAAAACGAGTTTTATAAAGACCAGGCTACAACAAGCGGGAATTACGTAGGAATACGAATTGCAGAAACCCAGGCTTCCGATGAAATTTACCTTAACTACTTCGAAGGATTGAGTTATGCAAATTATACTGAAGGACAAAATTGGAAAACCGGATACACCTGGCATGGCCTCGCCTATTTCTGTAATGAGAATACAGTGAATTATGAGGATTTTACTGTTGTGAAAAATGATGATGACATTGGTGGTATCCAATCGGAAATTGGGAGTACGGAAATCCCAGCAGGTAATACCTTTACTACAAATGCCAATAATAATTTCAACAATTTGGGTAATCATGAGGTAGGTTATTTTTATTATACCGGCAACCCGCCCGAATATCCTGAAATTGTTTACAATGTAGCCCGCGAGCCGGTAGGGATTCAAAACCAATGCCTCTCGCATTACGGAGGTGGCGGAGGCGGTACCGACAGGGGTTTGGTGCTTACCCCCGAACAAAAACAGGAGACCGAACAGGAATTTGCCACCAACTTAACCGATTATAATAATATAAGGGCATTATACGAAAACCTTAAAGATGGTGGCAACACCGAAGCACTGCAAACCGAAGTAGAAACAAGCTGGCCATCCGATGTGTGGGAACTGCGTGTCCAATTATTGGGCGATTCGCCCCATTTATCAATGGAGGTGTTAAAAGCAGCAGCCGACAAAACCGACGTTTTACCTGAAAGTATTATATTTGAGATAATGGCTGCAAACCCCGATGAACTGAAAAAGGAGGAGTTGATAAAGTATCTTGAAGATAAAGAGAACCCGCTGCCCGGTTATATGATTGATATTTTACGACAGGTTTCAACGGGTACTACTTACAAAACCGTATTGCACCGTCAAATGGCATTTTATAACAGAAACAAAACAAGGGCTGCACACGATATCATCAGGAGTTTGCTGAACGATACGATTACCGATTATGCCGAACTGCGAAACTGGCTTGACAATGCGGGCGGTATCCGTGCCGATGAGCAGATCATAGCTACCTATATGCAAGAAGAAAACTATAGCGATGCATTGGCATTGGCTGATATGATGCCTGCCTTGTACGGTTTTGAAGGGGATGAATTAACAGAGCATAATTATTTTATGGATATGCTGAACCTGCAGATAAACCTTGCACAAGAGGGAAGGAATATTTTTGAGTTAGACAGTACAGAAGTAAATACCCTTGTTTACATTGCCGATAACAGTACCGGTATAGCTGGTTCAGAAGCAAGGGGGATACTGGAATTTGCTTATGGTTATGAATACTGTAACTGTTTAAATGTATCGGATACAGCAGGGTATAAGAGTAGTATGGTGTTCAATCCAAATGCATTCGAAAAAATTTACGGGGTCGAAATTAGTGTTGAACCAAACCCTGCCAAAGAATGGGCTGCATTTAACTACACTTTACCGGATAGTGAAACAGAAGGGGCGATTAAAATAAGCGATGTTTCAGGTAAATTGGTTACTACATTAACCATTTCCGGTAAACAGGGACAAAAGATTTGGGATACCCGTAAAATTAAATCCGGTGTATATTTTTATACATTAAATGTTTCAGGATTTAATAAGTCAGGTAAAATAGTAATTAGTAAATAAATTAAAATTGTGCTATGTCATTGCTTATGGCATAGCACTTTTTGTAAATTACAAAACAATGAAAACATTACTTACAATATTATCAATAATTATTTTGTTTTCGGAATTCTTATTTGGCCAAAATATGGAAATTACCTGGCAACAATGCTTTGGTGGTAGTGAAAATGATCATGCTTATGATATAATTGTAATCCAGAATGGATACCTAATTGCAGGTAGTACGAAATCAAATGATGGTAATATTTCATATAATCATGGTGCAACAGATGGTTGGTTGTTAAAAACTAATATCATAGGTGAATTGCTTTGGGAAAAAACTTATGGAGGTACTAATGGTGATGGTATTTTTAGAATTTTTCCTGCTGATGGAAATAACTTTTTTTTGCTTTGTTCATCATATTCATCAAATGGAGATATAAGTTATGACCCTTTTCCTGAATCAACTGATTTTTGGATTGTTAAGATTGACAGTTCCGGTAACATTCTTTGGGATAAGATTGTTGGGGGCAACGGGCTTGACCAGATGTGGACAGGCACACCAACCAATGACGGAGGTGTTGTTGCATTAGGTTGGTCAGGTTCCGAATATGGAGATGTTAGTGTTAATTATGGTTTGTATGATATATGGATGATAAAACTCAATAGCGAGGGAGAAATTGGGTGGGATTTTACAATTGGCACCGACTGGCAAGATTACGGACAGGCAATTATCCAAACCTCTGACGGCGGTTTTCTTGTGGGAGGTTCGTCAAAACTAACAGGAGGCGGCAATTTAAACTGTGAAACCCACGGGCAGGCAGATGGGGTTCTTATCAAGCTGGATTCCTTACGTAACATTGAATGGCAGCAGTGTTACGGTGGTAGTGATTATGATGGTGTGTGGGAGCTAATGGAATTAGTAGATGGTTATCTATTTGTTGGGTATGCCAGTTCAAATGATGGCGATATTTCCGGTTGGCATGGCGAAGGTGACATTTGGACTGTAAAAATTGATTACTATGGAAATATTATTTGGCAAAAATGTCTTGGGGGTTCGAGATATGAGTATGCTACAAATGTTTTTCAAGAAAGTGATGGTGGATTTAAAATAGTTGGTATGACAGAATCCCATGATGGTGATGTATCAGGTAACCACACTTTAAGTGAATATGATAACGATATTTGGATGGTAAAGTTAAGCAGTGATGGTGAGTTGTTATGGCAACAATGTATCGGAGGAGAAGGAGATGACAGGTTGGATTTCGGCGTAGTAAAAAAGAGCGATAATAATTTTGTAATAGCAGGCCAAACCAATTTAGGTCCCTCTTATGATGTAGAGTGCGACCCGTATGCCATAATTTACCCTGATTACTGGATATTTGAAATAAAAGATACCTCAACAAACATTATTAACACACAAACAACAGACAATGCTATAAAAGTATATCCCAATCCTGCAATGGATTATGTTGTGTTTGAGACCTCCCTTAATCCCCCCAATTGTGGGAAATGCAAACTTATAGTAAGTGATGTTTTTGGGCAAATGTTGACAACACTACACTTAAAAAACGAAAAAACAGTATGGGATATCAGAGAGGTGTCAAGCGGCACGTACTTTTATTACCTGCAAAGCGGTTTAAACGCAATTGAAAGAGGTAAAATAGTAATTCTGAAATAAAAAAAATAAACATCAATACCTTACAGACGGTATCTTTGTACCAAGATCGGTCCCTTGTTAAGCTAACTTGTAATTTAAATTTTTATTACTATTTTTGAATTTGCAAACATATAAAGTTGAACGCTGTCCTGTGTGACAGCATAACCTGACAGGTCGAAAAGAAAAGCTACACTTTATTTACGTCTTAACGTGATATTTTTCTCGCCAGGTCGCTAAGACGTAAAGAAATGCCTCTAAATAACATCAATGAATAAAACACTTATTCTTGCACTTGGAAGCGAAATTCTGACTGATGACGGCATCGGTCTCAGAATAGCATGCGATCTTAAAAAAGAGTTGACCATTCAGGATGAACCAAAACTGAAGTATCGAATAGATTTTGCCTCTGCACTTACAGGAAGTCCGGATTTGCTCGAAATAATCAAAGGTTATGATACACTTGTTATTATAGATGCTATAAAAACAAAAAACGGGAATCCCGGTAATGTTTATCACTATTCTCTTAAAAATTATAAAGAAACCTTTCATCTTGAAAACATACACGATATATCATTTCCTGATACTTTAAAATTAGGAAAAAGTATCGGATTAAAAATCCCGGAAAATGTAAATATTTTAGCAATTGAGATTTTTGACAATCTGACTTTCGGAAATACTTTGTCGGAGATTCTTACAAAAAAATATTCTGAAATCCTGAAGAAGGTAAAAAAATTGGTTTTTGTCACTTCCGCTTCATAGCTTTAGCGACGAAGCGGAATTTCATTATTAGAATTTCCGGTTTATCCTGTTTAGGTATGTATTCGACCAAACAGGTAACCGCCCTGCATGCCTGCCTCTACCAGTTAGGTCAGGGCGAATATGATTTTTATTATTTCTCACCTTCCAGAAACTCCTGGTAAAAAGTACTTAGTTTTTTAATATCTTCCTGCAACTTTTTCTTCTTTTTCTTTTTAGTTAACCCCATAAGTTCAACTTCCGGCAACCTTTGTTCAAGGTTTTCATACACATCATCAATTACATCTTTTGCCAGTTGAATTGTAAGACTAACATAATCGTAGATATCCTGTTTCATTCTTTTTAATTCTTCCTTCGATCCCAAAACAGATGTAATAATTCTGTCGAATACATCAAGCACACTCTTTAATTCATCAGGTTCAAAGCCGGCAGCATATTTTTGCAAGACAATATTATCAAAATATTTCAGCATCAGGCTACGGTCAGCGCTTCTTACAGAGGCAAGGATCAAATGGTACTTAGTGCTAATATCTATTTTTAGCTCTTTAGGATTTATTTTCTGAAAATTGCTATAAGTATCTTTATTTTCTTCTGCGAGGATAATTTCTATAATCTGGTATTCAATGTTTTCCTGCTCTGCAACTAATTGTTCATAAATTATAAGATTTGGTCTGTGAGTTTTTCTTTTTGTTGCAGCTTCATTTAAAATATGCCATTCATGCGGATGACTTTTCATTTTATCTAATAAAAAAACAAGTCTTCTGTTAATATAGTACCTGGGAGTTGGCTGCCATGAAAGGATATTATAAGTATAAGAGGCATCAACTTCCAACTTCCGGTCAATATACTTTAACATCCAGAATTTTTCAAAGGGTTTTGAAACCAATCGCATTTTCCCAAGAACATTTTTTATAATGATACCGGGATAAGCCAAAGATTTCGGAATAAAAACAGGCGTTGGGGCTTTTATATAATAATCTCTTGTCGCAATATAAAACAAATTCCTATGGGAAGTTGATTCATTGGGACTGGCAATATATGTACCGCATTGCGGAAGAATTTTTGTTTTATCAATTAAGCGTAATAAAAAATGAGCCATATCGTAAATATGAATATAAGTAACTGCCGATTCGCCTTTTCCTCCTAATATTCTTGAATCCCATTTACCTGAAAGCCATGTTGACAAAAACTGGTATAATGGTCCATACTCACACCAGTCGCTGTAAACCGCTGCCAATCTGACAATTGAACATTTATAATATTTCGAATATTCAAGGCATAGATCTTCACCTGTCTTTTTGCTTCTTGCATAAGCAAAATTAGCATCAGCAGGTGACTGTTCATTAACGATTTGTCCGTTTAGTGGGAAACTGCATGCTGCAAGTGAGCTGGCGAAAATAAAATGTTTTACATCTAAGTGTTTCGATAACTCAAGAACATTTTTAGTACCTGTGATGTTTGTTCGTTTATACTCAGGATTGTTGTCATATTCATAATCATAATAGCCTGCTAAGTGTACAACTATATCCACTCCCCCCCTGCCTATCAGGTATCCCATTACTTCATTATAGGTAAATTTATTAGCAATATCCCACTGAACCCATCTGACATTCGGATGAAAAGGCACGCCGGCTTCGGTACCTGAGCGTCTTGACATTGCAATAACAGAATATTTCTCTTTTAAAATATCAAGAAAATATTTGCCTATAAAACCTGAGGCGCCTGTCAGTAAAATTGTAGTTTTTTCATCTTTTTGTAACATGTTCTCTTTTTTTATAATTCACAAAAATAACTAACAACATCATACCCATAAGTAAATCACCAAAACCAGATAATAGAACCATCCAAATGTGGCTTTCAAGAAAAAAATACGAAAATAAAAAGAACGTTGCAATAAATTTTGCAGTGATCGAAAAATAAATTAGTAAATCAGATTTACCAATATTAATGGCAGCTAAAATGTATGCCACAGTCATCACAATATGAAAAACACCCCCCTGTGTTGAAAAAAATTTTTCAATAACTTCAAAACCGAAAAAAGCTAAAGCATCACAAGATAATATGATCAGCATAACGCCGACAACAAAAGAATGTATAGCTATAAGCCATAGTAATAACCTCAAAAGTAAAGCAATATTTGAAAATAATTTCATAATGGCAGTCTTATTAATAAATTGTTTACAACTTTTTAAAAAAGGATAAAATTAATTAAATTATTTATAATCCTTCTAAATTTCATTATCTATAAGTTAATATTAAAAATACATATAATTTTGCCCTGTTATTTGATTAACAACTGAATTATTAACATAATTTTTAAAGAAATATTATATGAGTTCACAGATTCAAAGTATAGTTGAAAAGTATGGCAATGACGCTACCCGGCTTATGGATATTCTTATCTTAATCACTAAAGAAAAAGGATGTGTCGATAGCAATAATATTACTGAAATTGCCAATCAGCTTAATATTTCACAAGTAGATGTTGAACAAACACTTTCATTTTATCATTTCTTCTCTGAACAACCGCGAGGTAAATATACAATTTACCTTAACAACAGCCTTGTCGCATACATGATGGGAAGGGCTGAAGTTGCCGAAGCATTTGAAAAAGCAACAGGAACAAAATTTGGAAGTGTTTCTAACGACGGTTTATTCGGTTTGTATGATACTTCATGCATAGGAATGAACGACCAGGAGCCGGCAGTTATCATTAATGGTGTTATCTTTCCCAAAGTTACTACTTTCAGGGTAAGAGAACTGATTACAGCATTCAGAGCCGGAAAATCGGCGCAAGAAGTGGTTAACAGTTATGGTGGTGGTCAAAACCAGTCTCTCCTGATCAAATCAATGGTTACTAATAACCTTAACCGGAGAGGACCTGTCATTTTTTCCGACTATAAACCCGGAGATTCATTGAAGAAAATGGCATCATTGAATTCTAAGGAAGTTATTGAAGTGATAAAAAATTCAAACTTACGTGGAAGAGGCGGCGCAGGATTTCCCACCGGAATAAAATGGGAATTCTGTACTAAGTCGGAAGGTGATGAAAAATACCTGCTTTGTAACGCTGATGAAGGAGAGCCAGGTACTTTTAAAGACAGGGTTATTTTAACCGAACTACCGCATTTACTTTTTGAAGGAATGATTATAGCCGGTTATGCAATCGGGGCAAAAGAAGGAATACTTTACTTGCGCATGGAATACGAATACCTGAAGGATCATTTGGAATTTAATTTAGATGAATTCAGGAAAAAAGGCTGGTTAGGTAAGAATGTAGCCGGAATTGAAGGATTTAATTACGATATCAGGATACAATTCGGAGCCGGCGCTTATATTTGCGGTGAAGAATCCGCCCTTATAGAATCTTGCGAAGGCAAGCGCGGAGAGCCGAGGAACAGACCTCCATTCCCCGTTCAGGTCGGTTATCTTGATAAACCCACAGTTGTGAATAATGTTGAAACCCTTTGCTCGGTAGTTAAAATTCTACTCAATGGAGCGGAATGGTATAATACAATGGGCACTATAGAAACTACAGGTACTAAATTGCTCAGTATCTCAGGAGATATCAGGTATCCTGGAGTTTTTGAAATTGAATGGGGAATGACGATCAGGGAAATGCTTGAAATGGCTGGAGCAATAAATCCCTTAGCCGTTCAAGTCGGAGGACCGTCAGGCAGATTGGTAGGAGAAAATGAATTTGACAGAACTATTTGTTATGAGGACCTTCCAACCGGTGGCGCTATGATTGTTATTGGCGAACAACGGAATATTCCGGATGTTGTAAAATATTTCACCGAATTCTTCATTGATGAATCTTGTGGTTCCTGCGTTCCATGCCGTTATCTGACTGTAATTCTACGAAATAAATTGCAAAAAATCATCGACGGAAAAGGAGTTATTAGCGATATAGATGACCTCGTTAACTGGGGAAAACAAATGAAAATAGCAAACCGCTGTGGATTAGGACAAACTGCTGCTAATCCCATCCTTTCAAGTATCGAAAATTTCAGGCCTGAATATGAAGCAATAATTGAAAAAGGAAAGGATTTCGGTACTACATTCAATCTTGAAGCAGCAATACAGGAATCCTGCCGTGAGGTAGGCAGATTTCCTTTAGCATAAATTATTAGAAAATTAATTAATTAGGATAACTGTTATGAGCGAAAAAATAAAATTCACGATTGACGGAAAAGAATGTTTTGCCGACAAGGGGAAAAACATTGTTGAAGCGGCTAAAGCAAATGGGATATATATTCCCACACTATGCCATTTAGAAGGTATAGAAGCGGCTGGTTCCTGCCGGATTTGTAATGTAAAGATTAATGGTAAATTTATGACCGCATGTACCACAGAAGTGGCAGATGGAATAATCGTTGAAAACAACACACCTGAAATTCAGGAACTAAGAAAGATAATCGTTGAAACATTGTTTGTGTCTGGAAACCACTATTGTGCGGTATGTGAAAAGAGTGGCAACTGTGATTTGCAGGCATTAGCATACAGGTACAAGATGCTTGTACCGAGGTTTCCTTTTGAATTCGAGAAAAAAGAAGTCGATGCATACAGCTCTAAACTTTATCTCGACAGAAACAGATGTATTTTATGCAAAAGGTGTGTCAGATCGATTAAAACAAAAGACGGCAAAAGTATCTTTGCAATTAAAGGCAGAGGTTACAAGGCAATGATCAACATTGATTATGAACTTGCTAATAAAATGACCGAAGAGGAAGCCCGGAAAGCTATGGACACTTGTCCGGTGGGATGTATTATAAGAAAAGAAATAGGTTACATCACCCCTATCGGTCAGCGTAAATACGATAAAAAGCCAATTGGCAGTGAAATAGAAGAACCCGTAACAAAATAATAAGGAGGAAATAATAATGGCTAAACCTATAGTTGCAACAACAGCTCTCGCCAGTTGTTTCGGATGTCACATGTCATTGCTCGACATTGACGACAGAATCCTGGAATTGATAGAATTGGTAGATTTTAATAAATCTCCGGTTGATGATATAAAAAAATTCACACAAATGTGCGACATCGGTATTATCGAAGGAGGATGCGCTAACAGTGAAAATGTTCACGTTTTAAAAGAATTCAGAAAAAATTGCAAGATCCTTATATCACTTGGAGAATGTGCAATCATGGGAGGATTGCCGGCAATGAGAAATGATATACCTGTTGAAGAATGTCTTGCGGAAGCCTATCTGAACGGACCATCAACAAAGAACTCTAATACTGAAAAGATTTTACCAAATGATGCAGAGCTTCCATGTATCCTCGATAAGGTATATCCTTGCCATGAAATTGTAAAAATTGACTATTTTCTGCCGGGCTGTCCGCCACGAGCAGATTTGATATGGAATGCATTAGTAGCACTTGTTACAGGTGATGAAATGAAACTACCTTATGAAGTAATTAAATTTGATTAAGGTTGCAATACCAAACAACATTAAATATATATTTTTGATACATTTCTAAGAATACAGAAAAAATAAATAAGATATGGAACAGAAAATAACAATAGAACCTGTAACCAGGGTTGAAGGACACGGAAAAGTTACAATCCATATAGATGATGAAGGTAATATTTCACAAAGCCGTCTTCATATCGTAGAATTCAGGGGTTTTGAAAGATTCATACAGGGACGGCCTTACTGGGAAGCTCCGGTACTCGTTCAGAGATTATGCGGCATCTGCCCTGTAAGCCACCACCTTGCTGCAGCCAAAGCATTAGATGTTATTGTAGGAGCAGGAACAGGCGACGGGCTGACACCTACCGGTGAAAAAATGAGAAGACTGATGCACTACGGACAAACGCTCCAGTCGCATGTATTGCATTTTTTCCACCTTGTTTCACCAGACTTGTTATTCGGCATTGATGCTGATCCTGTTATCAGGAACATTATCGGTGTAGCAAAGAAACATCCCGACCTGGCTGTGCAAGGCGTAATGATGCGTAAATTCGGGCAAGAGATAATCAAAGCCACGGCAGGTAAAAAGATACATGGCACAGGAGCAATCCCCGGCGGTATAAATAAACATCTTACAATAGAAGAAAGGGATAGTTTCCTTAACGGACCGGATCCTTTAAACATTGATAAAATGATATCATGGTCTCAGGATGCTGTTAACTTCCTGAAAGGATACCAAAAAGAAAATAAAGAGTTTATTGACAATTTTGCTGCTTTTCCTTCAAATCACCTCAGCCTTGTAAGAAAAGACGGCGCTCTCGATCTCTATCACGGAGTAATAAGGGCTGTTGACTCGGAAGGGAATAAAATTCTACATGATGTAGAATCCCAGGATTATCTTAAATACATCGGAGAAGAAGTAAAGAACTGGAGCTATATGAAATTTCCATACATGCTTGAATTTGGGAAAAATAAAGGCTGGTACCGTGTAGGTCCGCTGGCTCGTTTAAATACTTGTGATTTTATCCCGACACCACTGGCACAGAAAGAATTTGAAGAATTTAAGGCTTATACCAATGGCAAGCCGAATAATATGTCGATGCACTACCACTGGGCACGACTGATCGAAGTACTGCATAGCGCAGAAATGATGAAAGAACTTTTGAATGATCCTGATTTGTTAGAGGGCGAACTTGTAACAAAAGGGACCAAACAGGATGAGGGTATTGGTATGCTTGAAGCTCCCCGCGGTACTTTGTTCCATCATTATAAGATCAACGAGCATGATCAGGTTGTCATGGCGAACCTCATAGTTTCAACTACCAATAACAACGAACCTATGAATGTGGCTGTAAACCATGCAGCAAAACAGTTTATGACAGCTCAGAGAAAAATTACCGAAGGCATGATGAATGCTGTTGAAGTAGCTATCAGGGCTTATGACCCATGCCTGAGCTGTGCCACACATGCTTTAGGTCGAATGCCTCTTGAAGTGGTTATGGTTGACGGACAAAATAATGTTATTGACAGGAAAAGAAAATAGTGGCTTATAAAATTTTCATATATGGATATGGAAACCCAGGTCGTCAGGATGATGGACTGGGTAATGCTTTTGTTGAAAAATTTGAAGAATGGGTTAACCAGGAAGGATTGAAAGGATTTGAATTTGATAGTAATTACCAGCTCAACATTGAAGATGCCGATGCAATTGCAGAAAAAGACCTGGTAATTTTTGCAGATGCCTCAGTTGAAGAAATCGAGGACTTCATACTAACTCCTGTCGATGCTTCTTCCGATGTTTCATTTACCACACATTCTGCGTCTCCGGGATATATTGTAAAACTTTGTGGCGATCTTTTTAATAAATTTCCGGCAACATACCTCCTGCATATTAAAGGATACGAATGGGCTTTTAAAGAGGGATTAACTGAAAAATCTCAAAAAAACCTGGAGAAGGCATTGCAGGATATAAAAGAAAAATTAAAGAATCCTGAGAAATTAATTAATTTATATAAAGTATTTTAAATATACCTTTTCATTATAACACAGGAATAATCTTTCGTGCCGTATCAATCTTTATTAACGACTCTTTTACAAGTCTAAAATTGGAATCTGAAAGGATATCGAAAAACACTTTATCCTCTATTAACAGGTAATTATTATTTTTAAAATCTACAGAATCAGTATAATTAATTTTGTATTCCGCTAATTTATAAACAACAGCCTCATACTCCTGCAAGGAATCAAACCAATAAATGTCTTCATAGCATAAGTCGGTTGGCAACCTGCTATTTAAACTATCAAGAAATAATCGGATGAATTCATTTTTCTTCTTTTTTGATAAAACATATTGAATACGATTTTCAGCAAACATTTTATTCGAATCAATATTCAGGTATTTTAATTGTTTTAGCGTATCATCTTTTAAATAATCGTATATCTCATTAAAATCAGGGTTTGGTTCGCAATAATATTGAAATAACTGTTTCTTCACATAAAAAGGAAATTCATCGGTACTGCAATTTTTTAAATGTTTAAAAAGCGAATCCAATGCAAGAAATTCATTATAGCTAAAAACAGAATCATCAAACATGCCTGCAGTTAATGCTGTTGTTCTATTATATAATGAGTAACCCGGAATTGTTTTTAATTTTTTCAAATCTTCGATAAAGACTGTAAGGTTACTCAATTGAATTTTATAATCGTCGTACCAGGCTGTATCCAATATCCTGCAATCACGATTTATCATCAATGCTAACATTTCTGCTTCATCTGTATCAATTACAGAATCACGGGATACCTCTTTGTAAAGATATTTGTATTTATTCCGTGTAAATATCACATCTTTTATTTCTGTGTCAAGTAAAACAGAGAACAGATGCTTGAGGCTTTCGCGGGCATTCTGTTTCGCCTGCTCCAATATCCCTGCCTCTATTGCCTGTGTACGCAACTTTTCTTTACATCTGATTTTTACTTTAGTTGATTCTTCTAAAGGGTGTTTGATTTTTCCGGTAGCAACAATTAGTTCAAAACCTTTAATCTTTTTCTCAGGAATAAACCACGGGTTGATATCATAATTCAGAATTTGCGGATCGAAATCACGGAAATATATAATCTGTCTATCCTTATTATACCAAAAATTTTTATCGTTAAAATTCCTAAAATTTATACCGGCTTTTACCCAGCCCCGCCCTACATAAATAATCTGCTTTTTGATCTTTTCCTGGTTTAAGCTGTCGGTACGCTGAACAAGGTAATAACTTTCTATTTCTTTAAGAACTTCATTTATTTCATCGTTTGTTTCCAAATAACCTTCCAAATCATTTCTCTCTCTCTTAAATAAGTGCCATAACACTGCACTTTCGGTATCGGTATTAATTGATATATCATTATAATCAGCAATGTTATCGATAAGGGATTTATACAAATAATGTGAAACGACCTCAGGGAAATTCCTCCCAAACTTTCTGTCGATATTTCTCTTTTTTACCCGGTTCTTTAGAGAGAATAATTTCTTTCTGATAGTGTCGTCCTGCTCTTTTAAAAGGATAACCGATGAAATCAGGTCATTGTATAAATCGGCTGCATCAACATTTAACTCTTCTTTATCGAAATTATAAATCATTGATTCCTTCAGCGATTCGATAACCTCACCATAATATTCTGCTGTGATAAGCTCGCCTATATCCCTGATACTTCTTAATGAAACCGGTGTATCCCTGAGTTTCGGGTCGCTGGAAAAAAAGTTAAACGGATCCCACAATGAAAAAGCCACTATTAAGGCTGCAACGATAAGCCCGTCTAAAATTGGTTTAAAGTATTTTTTTATTAAACTAAATATCATTCTTTATTTGACACGAATTACACTAATTTACACAGATTATTTTTTTATCGTATTTCTATTAATCTTATTTCAATCCCCACCTTCTTCCAAATCCAAATCAACTTCCGTTAACAACTCCCCTTTTTTAAAATCAATATAAATTTCATTATACCCCAAATTTTTCAACAAACTTTCCATTAACAAGCGTGTTTTATCTTCTGTTGTTTTAACCATTCCGAGATATTTTAGATTATTTCGAATATCTATTTCTGCCTGCCTGAAAAGGTCATCATAGTCTTCTATTTTAAATTTTACCAGGAATTTTTTACTTTTCACGGATTTATCAACACGGTACTTTTCAACGGGGTATGAAAAATTAATCACCTCAACAGCAGGCAAAAGCAGGTTGATCATTTTCCCGTCGATTTCCACATCTTCGGGTTTTAACTTATAAAGATCGATGCCTGTTTTAATGTATGCTTGCGTGTAAGCCAGAAAAGCAGCCTGATTAAGCCGTATTATTCCTAAAAACTTTTTATCCTTTGTGGCAAATACAACCTTATCCACAGTGAACTCTACAGTAGCCAGCTTGGATGCAGCCTTGATCCTGCTTACAACAATTGCCCTGTCATTTTGTTTACAGGAAAAGGCAATTATTAAAATAAATAATATGATCGCTTTACGGCTAAGCATTTTCACTTATGTTAATTTCAAAGTTATCAGGCAGATTTTGATTAAGAAGCGCTATTGTTTTTCTGCTGCTTGTTACATCTCTGAAGCCATCGGCATTAATATCCGTATGCGTTTCCCCTACTAAGATGCAGCCTTGTGTATGCGTATAGTAATTGCCCGAATGAATCAAAATGTACGATCGGTCGGGTACATTTAATATATGGAAATGGTGCTTGTATCTTTCCGAATACCGCTTTTTTACTTCATAGTTTCCTTCAGGAATGCAACTAATATTTTTTTTATTGTCCTTCCACGGAAGTTCGAGGGTTTTGCAACTAAAGATTACCTCATCACCATCAAATATTGTTAACTCTCCCAGTGTTTGAACCTTTTTGGATTTGTAAGCTTCTTCCCGTTTTAAAACCGCCTTAATATTTTGATTTAATGACCTGGCATATTTTGTATAAGCTTGTTCAAGTTTCAGGTCGTACTGATTTGCTTCATATCCGGGTCCATTATATGCCCTTGCAAACGTTTGCCAGTTTTTAATTTTTAAATACTCTATGAGTGGCTTGGTTTTGTATTTTCTGTTTTTACAGTAATTAAAGAATGCATCTAAGTGATTGGATTCCGAAATCTTCTGAGCCTCTACAAAAGCATCCGCCGATCTAAATCCGGCAAGCCTGAAATTTTCTCCGAGAATCTGGAATTTACCCCATGAAGCTGACATAAGAGCTGAATCATGTTCAATCAGCATGGCTTTCTCTAATCGTTCGTATTGCCTTGCCGCACCCTTGTAATACTTTCTTGTCCATTTCGGATATAAAATATCGGGATGCTCAGCAGCAAATTTTTCCGGACCGAAGTCTATCTTTCCTTCTTTGTGTTTTTGTTTAAGCAGCCTCCAGAAAATATGTCCTTCAAATAAAATCTTTGGTCTGCCATCTTCAAGGAAACCGCTTTTACCGGATTCAATTTCAAGCACCGCCATTAAAACTGCCGGTTCTATTCCGTTTTCTTCGGCTTTATTTATAATCTCTTCTTTAGTAAGATACAGCGATGATACTTCCTTGTCGGCATTTTCAATGATCTCTTCCTCTTCAATTTGTTCTTCCTGTGGTTGATCCGACAATAAAGCCCTTTTTAAAAAAGGGGATGAAGCAGTTGTTTTAAAAGGGGGTTTCGGTAAGTTTGTTTTAATTGTATCTTTTGTAATATCTGAGGAACCTTTTGTTTCACTGCCGCCGCCTTCATTTCCATTGCCATTTTTAGGTTTCCCAAATCGTTTTTGGATGATGCCTTTGTGGTCTTTTCGTAATATTTCAAGCGAACGGGTTCCAAAGTAAAAGGCAATCATCATTAAAAAAGCGGTCTTAAAAAAGTCGAAACTATCATATATAAAACTATCGCCTTCATAGATTTGAGAATTATCTCCCATCGAAAATATGAAAAGGGAAAATCCGCCAATCAACAGTGTGAGCGCAAGTGTTCCCCTGACAGTGCCGGGAGGCAATCCCAGACTTTGGTTCCCATACGGGTTTTCTTCAGGATAGGAAGGATGTTCCATTTGGCTGGTATCTTCTCCGAGTTCCTCTAATTCCTCTATTTTGTCTTTTTCCTCTTTTATCTTTGCCCAGCTTTCATTTGTCAGTCCCAGGTTAATATTGTAAAAATATATAGCCCAGGCATAAAAAGCTATCAATAAACCTATCCACACCAGCAATAAGTCAAGGGCTACAATACTGAAAACGGAGGTTCCGTCCCATATCCCTTTTAATGTATTTAACAAAATAAAAACTATCAATACTATTTCAGCCAGAGCTATACCTCCGATAAATAAAACGTTTGCCTGTTTTTTGAGTTTTAATGCTTTTAAAAGATTGTTCATGGTCAGTGGTATTTAACAAAACCGGTCGCTAAACCAGTTTTTATTATAAATTTGAATAAAGATCGGTTCACCTTTATTAATAAGATCACTTATTTCTGTATAAAGGTGTTCATATAATCGTTCGGAATTTTTAAGCAAAGCAGTTAAATTGCTTTCATCTGCATCACTTACAAGCATAATTCCATTTATGGTCTCACTATTCGTACCGCCGCAGTGGATGTATGCCTGCGAATTTTTTCCGGTTTTCTTTAATTGTAAATGGAATTTGAACCAATTAAATTTCTGCCTGTATTTCAAAGTGAAGTCCGTTTCATTAAGGTCAAAACCGAGCGGATATTTCCCCGGTGAAATTCTTCCATCAGTTGAGATTCCGGGCTGCACTTCCGGTTCTTCAATGGTGAAACAAAAAAATTCATCTTTCAAATAAAGCATTCCTGTTGTGAAGTTACCATCATCAGAATACCGGAGAAGAGATAATAATACTTTTCCACTGACTTCCTCTTGTTCAATGCTTTCGGTATCATCAGCCGGTTTTTCCGTTTCGGAATCAGTACCTGTCCACTTTTTAATTTTTTCTATCAGGGTTTTTGAATAACCTACAATTGCCCCTATCAATCCTACGATCCAAAGCCATATATTATCAAGTAATTCGGGTCTGAAAATAAGCAACATCACAGCAACCGTAACAAGTGCAATTATTATTATGATAAGAATACGTTTCATCTATATTTTTATTACGGCGGTTTGGTACCGGTGATGGAATTGATTCCATCAATTAAGTACAAACATAGTAAAAAAAATTATAACAAAGTGATTCTTTTTGACGAATTTATAAAAAAATATAATTAATAAAATAGTTTTTATCAGCATACTCACACCCATACAAATTTGCAAATTCCTTTTCAACCCGTTGGTTTTATAACTTACGGATTTCAACGGGTTAAAATATAAAAATTCCTCAAGAAAGACTAAATTTTTAAATATCTTTGCCTGATAATGATGAATAAACTTCACCTCTATCAGGGTACATTAGAAGAAAGAGGGGGAGTTTACTCACTATATAAACAAGGTTGAACTAAACCGCCTTCGGCGATAGTTTTGATTTTTTTCGTATCTTTCCAACATTATTATATTATGTGTGTTGTAAAATTCTTAAAAATACGCCTAAGAAACCTTCCTTGCAAATAAAAGCAATTTATAGAATGCCCATAGAATTAAACAGTATTACCCTTGAAATGCCGACATACGTCCGTAGGAAGACGGTTCAGCCCAACTGTATTTTAAGCAAAATTCAGGTTCAACCCTTTCTGCTGATGATAATACTTTAATTTCAGATTCTACCTTACATGTTAACTTTTTTACCTATTTTTGAATTTCGCTTAAAATACTAATACGTTGGGGGCAAGGCTAAGAAAACCGTGAAATCATCAAATAAATCGTTACATTATGACTAAATTTGCACAATAAAAACATAGACAATTGAAGACAAAACATAAAATAATAAATGGAGACAGCCGACAGATGAATCTCATCCCCGACAAGTCGGTTAATTTGGTAATTACTTCACCACCGTATTGGCAATTAAAAGACTACGGGACAGAAAATCAAATTGGTTATCACGAAGACTACAAAACGTATATCAACAATCTTAACCTTGTTTGGAAGGAATGTTATCGGGTACTTGATAACGGTTGCAGGCTATGTGTGAACATAGGTGACCAATTTGCAAGAGCCGTTTATTATGGACGCTATAAAGTGATTCCAATCCGTACAGAAATTATTAAATTCTGTGAAAGTATAGGATTTGACTATATGGGAGCCATCATTTGGCAAAAGCAAACAACAACTAATACAACAGGTGGAGCTTCTTTGATGGGTAGTTTCCCAACACCAAGAAATGGTATTCTTTCAATTGACTATGAATTCATATTGATTTTTAAAAAGTTAGGATCACCTTCAAAAGTCAGCAAAGCCGTAAAAGACCAGTCAAAAATGACTACTGAAGAATGGAAAGAATATTTTGCTGGTCATTGGAATTTTGGTGGTGCAAGACAAGACGGCCATATAGCGATGTTCCCTGAAGAGTTGCCAAAACGACTTATTAAAATGTTTGCATTTAAAGGAGAAACTGTATTAGACCCATTTATAGGGAGCGGAACAACCTCATTAGCTGCAAGGAATCTGGAGCGAAATTCAATTGGCTATGAAATAAACCCTGAATTCATTGAAATAGCGAAACAAAAGTTAAATATAAATCAAGCAGACATTTCGGGGACAACATATGAATTTCTGAAAGATGAAATTAATATTGACATAGAGAAAGAATTTGAAAACCTTCCTTATCGATTTATTGACTACCAAAACCTTGACAAAAAGATTGACCCAAAGAAATTACAGTTTGGGTCGAAGATTGACAAGAATAGCACTCAAAGAGAAGAATACTATACTGTAAAAGAAATCATTAGTCCTGAATTAGTTCGGCTAAGTAATGACCTTATAGTTCGACTAATTGGAGTCAAGGAAAAAAATTGTTCAAACGGTACCGCAAAAGAATTTCTATATGATAAAACCAGAGGTCAAAAAGTTTTCATGAAGTTCGACAATCAAAAGTATGACGAGAACAATATTTTAATGTGTTACCTATACTTAAAGAATAAGACCTTTTTAAATGCACACTTGATTAAAGAAGGCTTAGTAGAACCAAACACCGCCTTTGACTTTAAGTATAAAGATAAATTTTTAACCTTTTATAATTCTACTTATGCCAAATAATTTCACACAAAAAGAACGGCAAGCTCTTTTAAATAATATAGGTATTGGTAGAGCTAACGCAATTGGAGCAAAATGATTAGCCCAAATATTAGGCTATCCTATTGGGGGTAACCAAGTAAAATTAAGAACATTGATTAAAGAATGTATTGAAATTGATGGTGATTTAATTGGAGCAGTTACAGGAAGACCAGCAGGATTTTTTGTTATTTTTAGCATACAAGAATTAGAAAATTATGTTGACAGCCTGGAAAACAGAACAAGAAGTGATAATGACAGAAGAACAGCATTAATAAATTCGTGGAATCAAAACAATAATGCACAAACAACAAACAAATATTAAACCTACAATAATGGCAAAAGAATGGATAAGCAGTTCTGATGGTCGGAATCTTAAATACAAAAGAGAAACTCTCCTCAATTACGGTCTCAATAGATGGGGTCTTAACAAAGCTCATAGCGTTGGTCCTACTTCTGAACTAATTAGAACTTGTGCTCCTTCGACATTTGAAGAATGGGAGAATTTTTATTTTTCCAATGCTGCGCAAAAGAAAAAGAATGGATTAAGAATAACCCGAGAGTATATTATAGGATTAGGGCAAACTCTATATGTAAAACTAACTGAAATAGTTCAGAAAGAATTACTTTCAATTACTGAAGATGAATGTATTGATTATGCATACAACTTAGTGTTAAACAGAACCTACGAAGGCTATGTAACTGAAATTGAAACAATTTATGGTCAGTTAGAAGGTGCTTTAGGCAGGAAAATTGAACCTGCACCTGACAATTGGGACAGAGCTTATAGTGTTGATTTTTCAATAAAGGTAGAAGATAGCTTTATAGGCATTCAAATTAAACCTATCTTATCTGGTCAATCTTTGAATCAATATCAATGGATTGAAATGCATTCTAAAAACCACGAAAAATTTGAAAGAGATTTTGGTGGTAAAGTTTTCTTTGTTTACTCAATTAAAAGTTCAGGAAAGAAAAAGAGAATCTATAATGTTGAAGTAATTGAAGAAATTAGGGCAGAAATAAACCGACTTGAAGAATAAAGCCCAGCCCCCAACAATTAAGTATCGTTTTCGGCGGTAGCCGAATATGTACTGAATGTTGAACTAAACCGGATTATTAGAGGTGCTCCCCTGCACCTTGAAGTTTGTAACTTCAAGGAAGTTAGACACCGGGATTCCTGCCTTGTCGGTCAGACAGGTACAATCCAATTTAATAGAAAAATTTTTTACAATTACAAATTGCAGGTGTCTGCCTGCATTTCAGTTGCAAACTGAAATGAACAAAAGGGTCGGCTTATTTTTTGTAATTTTGACCGGAATAATAAAAATCAAAGGTGGTTTTTGCACAGACTTCCGTTAGCGGCAATCCTCCATATTTAGGGAAATAAAGATTTCTAACTAAGTGCTTATTGCCCTCCAAACATACTTTCAAATTCAGATTTTGTTACTACCCGGTATCCTTCAGAAACTTCAAATTCTTTATCGGATATATTCTTTTTATCCACGCTTATAGCTGTGAATTTCATTGACACATTATCTTCAACCATAGCATATTCAAGCATTACACCTTTAATATCTTTAAAAATCGGATTATTATAATTCATTGCTCCCGAACCCAATTCATCAGTATAATAAACATAATGCTCCTTTTCTTCTTCTGTGCCTTTTTCTTTTATTTTAATAATAGCTTTTTTACAGGTATAACCTGCAATTTCTTTTGTTTCATCAGTAACCTCAACACCAACTTCCGGACTTTTTTCTATTTCCTCTTCAATATCTTCAGGTGATATCTGCATTGCATATTTTTGTCCCATTAAGTCTATGAGGGTTATTGCCTTTTTTTCTTCACTATTATAAATTGTAATAGTATTTACCATACCCATTTTCATTTCGCTGCACGACATGTGGTCCTTAATCAAAACTTTCATTGTCTTTGGCATCATAGATAATACTGTAGGGTCGAGTTCACCGTCCGTATAAGTGATATTATACACTATAATTCCTTTAAACTCTTTTCCCCTGGCAAAAGCCTGACCGGTAACTATTATACAGGCAATTAATAACGATAAAAAAATTTGTACATGTTTTTTCATTGCAAATATTTTTTTGTTAAACAATTTTTCAAAAATAATAATTTTATCGAAATGTTGACTTTTAAATTTAGAAAAAGTAACTTTGTATTTTAAAATTTAAAATTGTAAGCCATGTTTAAAAATAAGTATATTCCCGATTTAAGCGATAATTACTTAGTGCATGTTGATTATGAAAGCAAAGCAATCAGCAATGCGTCACAAGAAATTCTCAAACAAATTATGGATGAAAACCCCAGGCTTAAAAACATCCTAAAAACATCCGCAGACGTAGAACATGCTAAAAAGAAACTCCGGAGCTGGGTGATGGAATATTTGCAAACCCGCCCGGAAGCTCTGGATTACTATAATTGTGATATCACAGGCAGGGAATATTACGACAAGCTTATATGGAAAGATTTTGCCGCTATCAGAATACTGGATTATATTAATCATGAAGGTAAAGAGTATGAAGATTTGAATTTAAGGGGCAAATATGTTCTTAACAGTCCGGTAAAGTTGCTATGGCTTGCAGTTAGAGAAGGCAACGGAGGCGCCGAACCTGCTTTTTTCAGGGACATGTTACATTTGTTCAGGCAGTTTACAGGAAAGACAGAGAGGGAAATGCCATCAAAAAAACAGGTAAAAAAATGGATGGACAGGCATCCGTCGGGTTTGGACACTGAAATTATTGAAATAAGGAAAAAGAACCGCGACAGGATCATCAGGATATTGATCGAAAAAATAGATAATGGGGATATTATACGGCACAAATATGAATTTAAACCGGAGATGACCTTCGAGCAGAAATACGAACAAATGATGGAATGGTGGAACGACAAAACTTTTCATCTGCAATTTGCGGTTAGGTCGCCCGAACTGTTAAATAAACTGCTGGGACGCACTGTTGATGCAGAAACGATGGACATATTGTTTAACGCCCAGAATTCGGGAATACCCTTTTTTGTAAATCCGTATTATCTTTCTTTACTTAACGTTGACGTACCTGAAAAACTTGTTAATACGGATTATTGTATAAAAGACTACGTTTTTGTAAGTAAAGAGCTTGTAGATGAATTCGGTTATATTGTTGCCTGGGAAAAAGAAGATATTGTGGAACCCGGAAAACCCAATGCAGCCGGATGGATACTGCCTCATCATTACAATATTCACCGCCGTTATCCCGAAGTTGCTATTTTAATACCTGATACCGTTGGCAGAGCCTGTGGCGGACTATGTGTGTCGTGCCAGCGTATGTATGATTTCCAGAACGGTCATCTTAACTTCGACTTAGAAGAGCTTAAGCCCGTTGGTACGTGGTGGGAACGACTTCCAAAACTAATGCAATACTTTGAAAAAGATTCCCAACTGCGCGATATTCTTATTACGGGCGGCGATGCACTGATGAGCTCTGATAAATCGCTAAAACGGATGCTTGATGAGGTTTATCGGATGGCTGTTAATAAACGTGAGAATAATAAGCTGAAAAAAGATGGGGAGAAGTATGCAGAAATGCTGAGAATAAGGCTGGGAACACGTTTGCCGATTTATCTCCCGATGCGAATTACCGATAACCTTGTCAGCATTCTTGCCGAATTCAAAGAAAAAGCATCTAAAATCGGATTTAAGCAATTTATTATTCAAACCCATTTTGAAACGGCTATGGAGGTTACACCCGAAGCTGCCGAAGGTGTGAGGAAACTTATCTCCGCCGGCTGGACAGTAACTAACCAGTTGGTATTCACGGCTGCCGCTTCGCGAAGAGGACATACGGCAAAACTGCGAAAAGCACTGAATGACATTGGCGTTTTAACGTATTATACATTCACAGTGAAAGGCTATAAAGAAAACTCGCATACTTTTGCCAACAATGCAAGAGCCGTTCAGGAGCAAATAGAGGAAAAGGTGATAGGCGAAATCCCTCGTGATAAATTCAACACCATTAAAAAATTTCCTCTTGAAGCGGAAAATATGATAGCAAATATTAACAGCCTGAGGAAAGAATGTAACATACCCTTCCTTGCCACCGACAGGAATGTGCTGAACCTTCCCGGTGTAGGAAAAAGCCTTACATACTGCACCATAGGAATAACTCACGACGGAAGGCGTATTCTTGAGTTTGACCATGATCGCACCCGCAATCACAGCCCCATAATTCATAAAATGGGCAAGGTTATAATCATTGAATCCAAATCGGTTAGCGATTATATTGATCAATTAGAAAGAATGGGCGAAAATATTGAAGAATATGAAAATGTGTGGGGTTATTCAATAGGTGAAACCGAAGAGAGAATGCCTGTATATGAATACCCCGATTATGATTTTAAGGTAACTGACGAATTTACTAATTTGGAGATATAGGAGCTAAGTTAATCTAATAGATAAACTTGAAAAATTAAAACCTCTTTAAAAAAAAATAAAATCTATTTGGTGAATCATTTCCTTTAATTCTTATCTTTGCTTGTTAAAACAATAAATTATCGTGAATTCCAAATTATTAATCAGAAAGACATTTTCATTTCTAAGTCTTATTTTTTTATTCCCCTCCTGCCATGTTGCCCGCTACTTCTGGTGGAACTTTGCCGATATTAACGATTATAAAAAATTCCCGTATCTTGAAATTCATAAAGGCGGGCAAACTTATGAGTTTTCTAAAGCACCGGACAACTTTGAATTTTTTATCCCCGAAAAGTATAATCCCGATAAAAAACGGACAGACTTTGATTCTTTTTTAGAAAAACATAAAACCGTTGCTTTCCTTATTATCAGCAACGATAGCATAATTTATGAGAATTACTTTGCAGGATATTCCGATACATCCCTCCTACCCTGCTTTTCAGTGGCAAAGGCGTTTGTGTCCACACTTGTCGGGATTGCTATTGATGAAGGATATATTAAAAGCACGGAACAATCAATCACCGATTTTATTCCTGAGTTGACCGATCCGGGTTTTCAAAAGGTTACCATCGCAGATTTACTGAATATGCGTTCGGGAATAAAATTCAATGAAGGGTATATCAGTCCTTTTGCCGAGATGGCTAAATATTACTATGGGAAAAACCTGATAAAATATATTAAAAAATTGAAGATCCGGGAAGAACCTGATCTGCATTATGATTATATTAGTGTAAACACTCTTTTGCTTAGCCTTGCCATAGAGCGGGCAACAGGCATGAAGTCTTCCGAATATCTTCAAAACAAAATCTGGCAGCATGCAGGTATGGAGCATGATGCATCGTGGAACGTTGACAGTAAAAAACATCAGACTTTAAAAGCCTTTTGCTGCATTAATGCATGGGCGAGGGATTTTGCGAGATTCGGGAGATTGTACCTGAACAAAGGAAAGTATAAAAACAAGCAGATCGTTCCTGAAAAATGGGTTGAAATATCTACCTCGATAATTAATGATTCAAGAGATTCGCAGGGCTACCCTTATACATACCACTGGCGTGTACTTGAAAACGGCGCCTTTTTCGCCAAAGGGATTTTAGGACAGTACATTTTCGTATATCCGGAAAAAAACCTGATTTTCGTCAGACTTGGTAAAAAGTATGCCGGGATAGATTGGGCGGATCTGTTTCTTGAATTATCTAAACAGCTTTAAAATCATTTTTCAAAAAACCTGTCATGCTCAGGAAAGTATAACTTTTCGCGTGCATGTTGTTCGGGATAAATGAAATATTTTACTTCTCCTTCACTGCAAAGTTCTCCTTCGGAATTAAATAATTCGGTGTGGATATATGCAATTTTTTTTTTATATTTTTCAATACGTGCTTTAATCAAAATTTTATCTTCGCTAATAAATACCGGCTTTTTGTATTTAATATTCAGATTAGCTGTTACGCCGGCAGTTTTAAGCTTTATCTGCACGGACCAGCTTGCAATTTCATCCATTAATGATGCCTGAACACCTCCGTGAAGAACGTTTTTATAACCGCTGAAATGATCTGCCGTGCTCCACTCGCTGATAACAAAGTCCCCCTCTTCAACAAATTCCATGCGAAGACCGTGAATGTTGTTTGGGGAGCAGCCAAAGCAATTGTAACCTTTAAGATTTGTATAAGGATTAAGGATTTTCCGGCGAGGAGAACTTTCTTTCATGTTGTATTTACTAACTTATCTCTATTTATCCTGTAATACTTTTATTTTGATTCTCGTTCCTTGACACGAATTACACGAATTAACACGAATATATTTTCATGTGTATGTCGTTAACTTGTGGCTTGGTTATTAAATTTACATTGTTCATATTTTATTTACTTGTTGACTTTATAACTTTGCTCTTGATTCTTACTTCTTACTTCTTCTCAACTCCCTTAACAAATTTTGTTGTATTCTTCACAGTACCATGTTCATCGTATTCAATCCATTCACCGTCTTTTTCTCCGGACTTATAGTTACCGGTTGTTTTTAATTTACCTGTTTGGTAAAATTCTTTGTATTCGCCGTTCAGAATATTGTCCGTGTAATGTTCTTCCTTTTGAACGTTACCGTTGGCATAGAAATTTTTGTTAATGCCGTTGAACAAGCCGTTCTCATACTGATATATTGCTATTAACTTCTTGTTTTGGTCATACCATTTTGATACTCCTGTTTTCGTACCTTCCTTGTATTGCGATTCTTCCATCATTCTTCCATTATCGTAATACAATATTTTTTGCCCGTTAATCACTCCGTTATTGTATTTAATTTTCGATTTAGGTTTATTCGGATTTGAATATTCAATTGCCCAGCCGTTCAGTTTCCCTCCTTTATAATATTCCTGTTTGGAAACATGCCCCTTTCTGTCAAATTGAATAAATACACCTTGTTTAACACCATTTTTGTACGATTCAATTTTTGTGATAAATCCGTTTGCTTGTTCAGCTATCCATACACCGTCTTTTTTCCCATCTACATAATATCCTTTTTCAGTATAATTACCCTTTTTTTGTTCTGTATAACCATCATCCTGAGCGGTACTAACAGAAACAGAAAGAATAAAAAATACAATGCCTGATAAAATAATAATTTTTTTCATGATAATAATTTTTATGTTTTTTTATTCCGGCAAAATTAATCAAAAGAAAAACCTATAACAAAACTTTATTCAGAAGAAAAATATTTAATTTTGCATTCCTTTATTATCATTAGCGGATGTGGCGGAATTGGTAGACGCGCCAGACTTAGGATCTGGTGCCGCAAGGCGTGGGGGTTCGAGTCCCTTCATCCGCACCTCTGAGCCTCGCTAACCGGCGGGGCTTTATATTTTAGGTTATGTCGAATGGGCTTTTTCGGATTTGAGCAGAGCCTGTGGGTGAGCTAATCCGAAAAGAGATAATTTATGGATTTTGAAATCCGTGGCTATTTGCTTTCTGATTAGCCACCGTATATTTTTGCGCCTAAATCCGAAAGAGCAGAGGCAAAATTTGAAATCAAAATTAATATTTTTTTTGAAATGTAAGAAAATAAAATTAAATTATATGTTTTGTTATTGAACTAAATTATAGTCGTTTAAAATCTGACTGAAATTCAGCTATGCTACGTAAAATAATAAACACGGGCTTTTTCGGATTTGAGCAGAGCCTGTGGGTGAGCTAATCCGAAAAGAGATAATTTATGGATTTTGAAATCCGTGGCTATTTGCTTTCGGATTAGCCACCGCATATTCCCACGCCTAAATCCGAAAGAGCAGAGTTGAACAAAAATACAAAAAAAAATTAACAAAAAAAAACCGAGTACTTTTCAGGTTTGCCCGTACATGTGCTAAATTCAACCTGAAAAGTTTGGCACTTTATATTGGGATTACACCTGCCTGCCACCAACAGGCAAAGAGTATAAGCAGGCAGGAATCCCTGTATTATTTACATCCGGATTAGCTTACGCTTATGGCTGCCGCACAAATCCGGATGAGCGGGGCAGGGGAATCAAATTCTTAACTTAAATATTTTACTTATTTAAACGGATTTATAATCCGAAGTTTTTTTTCGATTAGTTGGTTGTGTTGCAGGTCTTCTGAATAAAGAATTGTACAATCTGCTACAATTCCGGTGGAAATAATAAGACTATCAAAAAAACCATATCCGTATTTCAATCGAATCCTTACAGCTTTATTAAAAATTTCCTTTCCGCTTGAAATTACCTCAAATGTATCAACATAATAAGATGTAATCTTTGCGATCTCATTTTTGGTTAAATCAGTTTTTTTGTCAAGTACCGTAAAAATTTCACCTAAAATTTGCACACTCAAAATAATGGAATTAAAATGGCTGTCAATTAATTCTCCGGCAATTTTTTTCTTTCGTTCATCTTGTTTTGAGGCAAGATAAATCCAAACATTTGAGTCAATCAGTATTTTATCTTTCATGAAGTTCTTCCCTGTTAAATTTATAATTCTCAGGCAAATTATAAGAGTGATTTTCTACAAAACGGAAAAACTGTTCTTTTTTATTTTCCTCATCGGTTTTTCTTTTAATCTTTTTCTTATACTTAAAAACCAGGTACTCATAAAAGCTCTCCAGTTCTTTCCTTGCTTCTTCTGTAAGGGAATTTATATCGATAAATGCTGTATAATCCATAACTGCAAAATTTGAGTCAAAATTAATAATTTATTTGAAATGGTAAAAAAAATATTATACTGCTTACAGTTCACCATCCCATAGAAATAATTACTTCGTAATTTCACTGGATAAATAATGCAATGTGCCTTTGCACCCTGATTGAGCTTCTGTGCACACTTAATCCTTCA
>JADHVR010000016.1 GCA_016783885.1 Bacteroidales bacterium | reverse complement strand
TTTCCAATACAACCCGATTACAAAAGAATTAATTGTTTACAGGGATTTAAAAGTAAAAGTAAATTTTACGGAAGGAAACGGACACTTTGGGGAAAACAGGCTGAGGAACCGCTGGTGGGACCCGCTTATGGCAGATATGATGCTTAACTATGAATCCCTGCCGAAAATGGATTACAACAAATCATTCCAGGGACAAACCAAAGATACCGGATGCGAATATCTTATCATTACTCCAAATGGCGCTGAATTCCAGCAATGGGCTGATACAATCAGAAAATTCAGGACATTACAGGGTATCCTGACAGAAGTCTATATATTAGATGAAGTAGGAGGAAACAATACCGGTACAATTGAAAATTTTATTAACAATGCTTACAACAACTGGGATATAGCTCCGGCTGCCTGCCTGCTGCTCGGCGATTACGGTACAGATGCAGCTAAAAACATTATCTCCCCAATATATAATAGCTATTGTGCTTCCGATAATATCTATGCTGATGTTAGCGGAAACCACATGCCTGATATTGTTTTTGCACGTATTACAGCTAACAATGAAGGTCAGCTTGAAACTATGGTCACTAAATTTCTTGACAATGAAAGAACTCCTCCAACCAACCCTGATTTCTATGATCATCCGATTACAGCTTTGGGATGGCAAACCGAAAGATGGTTCCAGATATGTACCGAAGTTGTTGGTGGTTTCTGGAGAGAAGTACAGGGTAAAGACCCTGTACGTATCAATGCTATTTACAGCGGTTCTCAAAGTGTGTGGTCAACGGCTACAAATACAAGCACCATACTTAATTATTTTGGCCCGAATGGTCTGGGTTATATTCCGGCATCACCATCAACATTAGGAGGCTGGTCAGGTGGCAATGCCACGATGGTAAAGAATGCCATTAACAGTGGCGCCTTTATGCTCCAGCATCGCGACCATGGTTGGGAATTTGGTTGGGGTGAGCCTTATTACCAGAACAGTGATATAAATAATTTAACAAATAATGATTTGGTCTTTGTTTGGTCAATAAATTGTTTAACCGGAAAATTCAATATCGGCAGCGAATGTTTTGCCGAGAAATTCCACAGGCATACATCAGGAGGCAATAATGCAGGAGCACTGGGTATAGTGGCTGCTTCCGAAACGTCTTACTCTTTCGTAAACGACACGTATGTGTGGGGAGCTTATGATAATATGTGGCCCGATTTTATGCCAGGTTACGGAACCACACCCGACTCAAGGGGCATTTTGCCTGCATTTGGAAATTCAGCAGGTAAATACTTCCTCCAGCAGTCGTCATGGCCATATAATACTGGCAATAAACAGGTAACCTACTATCTTTTCCATCATCATGGAGATGCTTTCCTTACTGTTTATTCTGAGGTTCCTCAAAATTTAACCGTTACTCACGAGCCGGTATTTTTTGCAGGATTAACTTCCTTTGATATAACTGCTGATGCTGGTTCATTGATAGCTTTAACCGTTAATGAAGAGATAATCGGAACAGCAGAAGGAACAGGCTCACAGATTTCAATAACTATTCCGCCTCAGCAACCTCTTGACATGATACTAATTACGGTTACAAAGCAAAATTATTATCGTTATGAAGCGTATGTAGAAGTAATTCCACCCACAGGTCCTTATTTAGTTCAGCAGTCTTTTGAAATTGACGATGAAGGAACTCTGAATAACGGATTGATGAACCCGGGTGAATCTATTACATGCTCGGTAACTTATGAAAACATTGGAATTCAGCAAGCAGAAAATCTTGTTGTTACATTTGTTACCACCGATCCTTATATTACATTGACTGATGATACCGAAGACAACTTAACTATACCTTCCGGATCATCATTAACTATCGAAAACGGATTTGCCTGGGATGTTCATGATGACATCCCGGACTTACATCTCGTTACTTTTGATGTTATTGCTACCGATGGAAATGATACCTGGGCATCTGTCATTAGTATCGAAGCTTATGCACCGGTGCTCGCTATCGGAAGCTTTACTATTGATGATGCAACAGGAAACGGGAACGGCAAGCTTGACCCGGGCGAAACTGCCGACATTATTTTTGAAACATACAATAACGGTTCTTCTCATGCACTCCAGCCAATCGGAACATTATTTCCGACAAGTGAATATGTAGTTATGAATAATTCTACATACAATTTCAACGTGATTTCCGCCGGAACAATGGAACAAGCTGTATTTAACGTTTCGGTTGATAATAGTGCTCCAAACGGAACTTTCTTTTTATTTGATTATGAGGTTATATCAGGTGGTTATGAAGTTGATAGCATTATTCCTCAAACAATCGGATTTGTTTCGGAAGACTGGGAAACAGGTACTATGACTCAATTTGACTGGGAAACAGGAGGTAATGCCGATTGGTTTATTTCTCAACAAAATCCTTACGAAGGAACCCATTGCGTACAATCGGGTGATATTAACGACAACCAGTCAACTTGGTTATCACTGAATTACGATGTGGCAAATGATGATATAATTTCGTTTTTTTATAAAGTATCTTCTCAGGATAATTACGATATGCTAAAGTTTTACATTGATAACCAGTTAAAGGATACCTGGACGGGGACTATTGACTGGACACACACATCATATTCGGTTACGGCAGGATCACACACATTTAAATGGACATATAGCAAAAATTCCAGTACATCTACAGGCAGTGATTGCGGATGGATTGATAACATTCAATTGCCTTCCGTAGCATCAACTACCGCCTTTGCAGGTTTTGATGCTATTATTTGTGAATCTGACGATTTTCAATGTGAAGGTCTTGTGTACTTAGCTGATAATTATGAATGGACTACCTCGGGTACCGGAACATTTGATGATAATGCAATCCTGACACCTGTTTATATACCGGGCGCTGATGATATTGCAAACGGTTCCGTAGTACTGACATTAACAGCCTTTGGCTCTGAACAAACGGTTAGCGATGATATGACACTTACTATTAATCAGATAGCCATAGCTTATGCCGGGGAAGATGCAACTTTTTGCAGTAACAGCACTTATGAGATTTCTGATGCCACTGCAGAAAATTATGCTTCAGTTGAATGGACAACTTCGGGTGATGGTACGTTTGATGATATTAGTTTAATAAACCCTGTTTATACGCCCGGCTCAATGGATATTAATAATGGTTCGGCTACTCTAACATTTACAGTTACAGCTTTTGAACCTTGTAATGATGCTATTGATGAACTTATGCTCACATTCGAACTTGCTCCTGTTGCTTATGCCGGTGAAGATAATCAGATTAATAATGACGAAACCTATATCATTGGAGACGCAACGGCTGAGAATTATTTTTCTGTTCTTTGGGAAACTTCCGGCGATGGAACATTTGATGATGCTTCAAGCGTGAATCCGACCTACACTCCGGGACCGAATGATATCGAAGCAGAAGAGGTAACACTTACGATAACTGTTAACGGTAATGATCCTTGTGGTGCGGTTACCGACGATATGTTGCTTACTATTCATACCGTTGGTGTGATTGAGAATGCTGCAAATCTTAATATTTCTATCTTCCCCAATCCAAACACAGGAAGCTTTATAATTGAAATGAGCAGTGAAAATAATGAACTTATCAATATAAGTATTTTCAATTCATTAAGCAAAGTTGTTTACGAACAGGAGAACATCAGGATAAACGGAATTTTCTCCGAAACAATTGACCTTGATGTTGAACAGGGTGTTTATTATATGAAGATTGAAGGGAAAGATATATTGATCAACAAGAAAGTTATTATTCAGAAATAAAAGATTCTAATAAATAACGATTAAATTATTTATATATATCTTTGCATATTAAATAATTATTTATTAACAAAATAAGTGAAACAATCATGAAAACATTATTACTTTTTTTTGTTGCGGTTCTGATAGGAACTTCAATAATTGCTCAGCAAGTACCCAGGGATAAGGTAGTTGTTGAAATCGTTACGGGAACATGGTGTTATTACTGCCCCGGTGCAGCAATGGGCGCTGACGACTTAATTGCTAATGGTTGTGATGTAGCTATTATTGAGTATCATAATGGTGATAATTATACCAATAGTTATGCTACTGCACGTCAAAATTATTACAACATTTCAGGTATTCCACATGCTAAATTCGATGGAATACTTTTTGTATCCGGTGGCAACCATACTCAAAGTATGTATGGAAGTTACTTGCCAAAGTATAATCAAAGAATTGCTATTCCTTCGTCGTTTACTCTGTCAATGAATGGATTTAGCGATGGACTTGATTATACGGTAGTTGTTACTGCCGAAAAAGTTGATGCATATTCCGGGACAAACCTTGTACTGCAATTTGCATTAACCGAATCAGATATAGCATATAATTGGCAGGGTATGAATCATTTGAATTTTGTTGAAAGATTAATGGATCCGGATGCTTATGGTACTCCACTTGATTTCTCCGAAAAAGAAACTGAAATTGTAACATTAAATTTCACAATAAATGCAAGCTGGGTTACCGAACATTGCGAATTTGTTGCTTTTATCCAGGATAATACCACAAAAGAAATTCTCCAGGGAATCAAAGTTGCTTTACCCGATTTAATGCCAATGTATTATGATAATGCCGGATGTTTGGCAATAAATATGGTTCCCGTAACCAACTGCTCAGGTGAAGTGGCACCGAGACTTACTATATCAAACGAAGGTGCGGAATCACTTACAACACTTGATATAAATTATAAAGTAAACGATGAAAATTTAAATACTTATCAATGGACCGGTGATCTTAGTTATGGAGAAATGGAAGCTGTAGATCTTCCTGCGATTTCTTTTGATATTTTGGATGATAATGATCTTTTAATATATACCGCTAATCCGAATGGAAATCCTGACGAAGACACTTCAAACGATACATTGTCAACTACTTTTGTTTCTGCAATGGAAGTTATTCCGGACGTTTTCGTATTTATAAAACTGGATGAGAACCCCGATGAAACTACATGGGAATTTGCAAATTCATCAGGACAGGTTCTTCATTCGGGAGGTCCCTATACAAACCCAAATGAGTTTATAAAAGACACTTTGGAAATTGCATATAACGATTGTTATACTTTTACTATTTTTGATGAAGGAGGTGACGGACTTGTGGGACAAACTTCGGGTTTTATATTAAGACAAAGTAATTTCGCTATGATCTATGAAAATAATAATTTCACCGGAAGTGAAGAGCTGGTTCAATTTAGCGTAACTTCTCTTTCGGTTTCTGAAATGGAAGATTTAACGGATTTTTATGTTTACCCGAATCCTTTTGAAGATTACACGAATGTATCGTTTACACTCACTGAAAACGAAAACGTTGAACTTATAATTTACAATGTCGTTGGTGAAGTTGTATTTTCCTTGCAACATGACGAAATGAATGCAGGAGTTCATAATATTAAGGTAAATGCCGGTGATTTCACACCTGGTATTTATTTTGTGAACCTGAAAATCGGAGATAGATTTTATACGAAAAAAACATCGATGTTGTAAAAAAACAGGAAGTGATTTCCATGATATTCCTTAACCGGAAGATAATCAGGCTGTAAATTTTTGCTTCTTATCATCCCATATAATATACTGTGCTGATTGGTTTTTAGAAATGAACTGCAGATATTTTTCTGCCATATCGGGATTTGATTTTTTGTAATTTTCGTACACCCAACGTTTTCCTATGTGGCCGTTTATGATACTCAAGCCTGTTTGTTCTCTTTTTGACATTACTTTTATTTTTAATTATTAATCTTATTTTCGGATTAACTTACCTTGATTTGTATTACGCCTTAATCAATGTTTATGCCAAATACAGAATAATATTGATTTATAACATTTTACAGATAGATCGAGCTTTATTATAGCAGAAATTGCCACTAATTATATATCCAAAATCGAAAAACAATTTACGAAACCGGACCTGTTATCCGTACTTTAGATTTATTGATTTATTATCTGAAAAATATAAGGAATTTATAGTCCTTTCTATAAACTGACACTGAACGTCCCGATAGCTATCGGGAGCAAACAGGTAAAGAAACAAACAGCACTAAACCATTCAGTTAGTTTATACGATAATAGTAAAGTTTATGCGTTTCAGTATACAACCATTTGCTTACTTCGATTGTCTAAATAGTGCTTACATATAAAACACTAAGATAATTACATTTTTACTTATTTAATTATAACATTTATTATGAAAAATTTTTTACTTTTTATTTCGTTATTTTTTTCAATCTTTGCCCTTAATGCGGGCATTATAGAAAAGACCTATTACTCCGATGATGTTAAGATCATTCAATCAGGAGAATATCAGCTAATAAGTTTTGAAAACTCTTTTCTTACAGCTAAAACCGGTGAACCTGTCTTGCCTTATTTTTCTGTCAGCCTGATACTGCCACCCGGAGAAATTGCAAAATCCATAGAATTTACCGGAGAGGAAGAAACTCAGCTTCCGGGCAGTTACCAAATTTTCCCTCAGCAGCAATCGCGACCACTTTCCGAACCGGGTCAGGGAATATTTATTATAAATGAAAAAGTTTATAAAACCGACGCATCCTACCCAACAAAACAAACAGGAGAATATATCACCGAATTTATGAACGGGTACGCTATTGCCTTGTCATCTTTTACTCCTGTAAAATATAATCCGGTAACCGGAAAGGTATCGTTTTATAAAAAAGTAAAGATCAGGATAACCACAGTACCTTCTCCTGTTGCCATGCAGGCGCTTCAAAACCTCAGTTCAACTGAAAATATTAAAAAAAGAGTTCTTGGTTTTGCACAAAATCCGTCGCTTATTTCTCAATATCCACAAGATAATAAAAATGACGATTACCAATTGCTCATTGTAGCTCCTTCGCAATTTGAAAACAACTTCCAGGATTTGATTGATATTTACTTTGAAAGAGGTATTAAAACCGAAGTTGTTACTAAGGAATTTATCAGTTCTAATGGTACGGGGCAGGACTTGCAGGATAAGATAAGAAATTACATCATCCAGGAATACCAGGATCACAGTGTTGAATATGTCCTTCTGGGCGGTGATGTGGAGCATATTCCTTACAGAGGATTTTACTGTTACGTTCAGTCCGGTTCGGGATATGAATCTAATAACATCCCGGCTGATTTGTATTATTCCGGTTTGGATGGCACGTGGAACGATGACAATGATAATAGCTGGGGTGAACCGGGCGAAGATGATCTGCTGCCCGATATTGCCGTTGCACGCTTCTCTTTCAGCAATGCTTCCGAGCTAAGCATCATGATCAATAAATCCGTTTCATACCAAAACAATCCCGTTCTTGGTGAGTTTCAAAATCCTCTACTTGCAGGTGAACATCTTTACTCAAACCCGGAAACTTGGGGATCTGATTACCTGGAATTACTTATCGGTTTCCACGATGATAATGGCTACACTACAATTGGAATTCCTGAAAATTTTAATATCGAAACTTTATATGAAAAAGATCAGTCGTGGAACGGAAGCGATCTGATAGCTGAGATTAACCAGGGAAAACAATTTGTTCATCATTGCGGACATGCAAACGAAACTTCTGTTGCTCATTTATATATCTCAGATATTACAAATTCCAACTTCTCGGGAGCTAATGGTACGGATCATAATTATACATTGTTGCAAACTCACGGTTGTAATTGCGGAGATTTCACATACAGTGATTGCATCCTTGAAAAAATGGTGAGTATTGAAAACTTTGCTGTGGCAGTGATTGGAAACTCAAAATACGGCTGGTTTAACGAAGGGCAAACAGAAGGACCTGCAGCCCACCTGCACCGTGAAATGGTGGATGCCCTTTACAATGAAAAGCTGAATCACATCGGCGCTGCTTTTGTCGAATGTAAAATACAAACTGCTCCCTGGGTTACGGCTCCGGGACAATGGGAAGAAGGAGCATTGCGCTGGAACTTCTATGATATCAATATCCTCGGCGATCCGGTTTTAAGTGTATGGACTGATGAGCCTGTTTCTATCGAGGCAAGCTATCAGAATGCTATTCCTATTGGCGTTCCTTCAACCTCTGTTACCGTTACGAGTGGTGGCTCGCCAGTGGAAAACTTTTCATGCGCCATTATTAAAGACGGAGTGCTTCATGGTGTTGGTTATACCGATGCCTCGGGTACTGCACAAATTACTTTTGACCCCGCTTTTACTACTGTTGGCGATGCACAGCTTATTATCTCAGGATATAATTGCCTGCCAACATCTTATCCAATAACTATTATCCCGAATTCCGGTTCCTATGTTATTTATTCTTCTCACCAGATTGATGATTCGCAGGGAAACGGTAATAACGAAGTTGATTTTGGTGAAGCTATTGATTTAACCGTTGAAGTTGAAAATGTAGGCACACAGCAGGCGAACAATGTTCAGGTTACACTTACAACTCCCGATAGTTACATCACAATAACCGATGATTTTGAAAATTACGGAAATATTGCTGGAGGTTCAACCTCAAGTGTTTCAAATGCCTTTGCTTTTGAAGTGGCATCTAATATTCCCGACCAGCATCTTGTTACTTTCCAACTGGAAATTGTTGGTGAAGATACCTGGATTTCGAACTTTAACATTCTTGTAAATGCTCCTGTACTTACAATCGGCAACCTTACAATTGATGATTCACAGGGTGGAAATGGCGACGGCATTCTTGATCCGGGTGAAGCAGCGGATATTATTATTGAATCCTCAAACTTCGGTCACTGTGCCTGCGAAAATACATCCGGAATTTTATCTTCAACCAGCAGTTATATTTCTATCACAGGTGGAACATGTAGCTTGGGAACACTTGGTATAGGAGAAACAAAACAAGCTGTATTTTCTATTATTGTTGAGCAGGCTACCCCGATAGGTACAAGCATTGACCTGGACTTTGAATTAATATCAGGAGAATATTCTGTACAGAATATATTTTATCTGACCGTGGGCTTGATTTATGAAGATTTTGAAACCGGTGATTTTTCAGCTTTTAACTGGGAATTCGGCGGAAATGCACCCTGGATTGTAACTACTGAAAATCCTTATGAAGGTGTTTATTGTGCTAAATCCGGAGATATAAGCGACCAGCAATCATCAGAGCTATATATTACAATGGATGTTCTAACTGATGATAATATTTCATTTTTCAGGAAAGTATCTTCCGAAGGTGGTTGGGATTATTTACAGTTTTACATTGACGGTACTAAAATGGATGAATGGTCGGGCGAAGAAGGATGGGAAGAATTTTCTTATCCTGTTTCGGCAGGTACTCATACCTTTAAATGGGTTTATGATAAAGACTGGTCAGTAAGCAGTGGCAGCGATTGCGGATGGATTGATTATATTATCTTCCCTGCAGCATGTGGGGGTAACACATTGAGTGTTTCGGCTTCTGCAAATCCGGATCAGATTTGTTACGGTGAAAGTTCTCAACTGAATGCTTATGCGGCCGGTGGTACCGGAAATTATAGTTATGAATGGTCACCGACAACCGGGCTGAGCGACCCGAATATACAAAATCCCGTAGCATCGCCGCTTGAAACAACAAATTACACTGTTACGGTAAGTGATGGAAACACAAACACAACTGATGATGTAACCGTTTCGGTTCATCCTGTTCCCGAAACACCTATTATAAACCAGCAGGATGATCACCTCTGTTCAAGCGCTGCTGATGGCAACCAGTGGTACGATTCCAACGGATCAATAACCGGCGCTACCAGCCAGACTTATCACCCGACTGCCACAGATTATTATTATGTGATCGTAACTAATGAATTCGGTTGTTCTTCGAATCAATCGAATGTGATTTACTTTATTTATACTTCGATAGAAGAAAACCTTGCAAATAGTTTTAATATCTATCCTAATCCGTTTGTTGATCATTTTACTGTTGAATATGAACTTCAGGAGGAATCTACAGTAACAATAACTCTGTTTGACAAGCTGGGAAGAGAAATAGAAGCATCATCATACTCAAAACAAAGTCCCGGGTTTTATCAGTTAGATTTTACAAAACCGGAACTTCAACCGGGTATCTATTTTATCAGGATAGAGACCGGTACAATTAATATTACCAGGAAATTAGTATTATCGAAATAAAATGTTTAACTAAAAATTTTAAACTATGAAAAAATCATTATTTTTAGTAAGTATTCTGTTTTTACTTACATTTATCGTTTTTGCTCAAAAAGAGTGGATTAGCTTTACTTCTGATAATCCTGAACTTCCCCAGGTTGTCATTGAAGAACAAAATGACACTAAGATTATTCTGAATATTTCAATATCCGGAATGTATGTTTCCGGTTATATGGAAGATGGCAAGACATTTCAACGACTGGAACTCATTGAGGACAGAACAACAAAGGAGATTGGTAAACCTGAACTCCCAATGCTTAGTGAGCTAATTGGTATTCCGGCTAATAAGTTGGTTAATGTGACCATTCTAAAAAAGGAAACCACCAAACTTAATAATTATCTTGTGTATCCTTTTCAGACTCCCACAACTGATAATCCGGGCGGACATTCAAATGAATTTGTGATGAATAAAAAATTCTATAATGAAAGTAATTCCTATCCTGAGAATCAGATTTATCTTGACAAGCCCGGAATCTGGAGAGATGTTAAAGTTACCGGATTGCACATTATCCCGTTCGATTATAATCCATCTTCCGGAGATTTGGAAGTTGTAACAAATCTTAAACTGGAAATTGAGTTTTCCGGCATTGATACAAAACTGATTTTGAACAGAAGCAAACAAGTTGCACCTATGTTCTATAGAATGTACGAATCCAATATCCTTAACTTTCAGTCTTTGGGATACACCATGAAATACAAAGGAAATGATGATATAAAATATCTAATCATTACAAATACTACTGCCCTTAATTCCATTCAGCCTTTTGTTGACTGGAAAAATCAGCAGGGATTTAAAGTTGAGGTTAAAACTATGGAATCAGGATTTGATACTCCGCAAAATTTCAAGGATTATATCAGCCAATTATATTTAAGTGACAACCTTGAGTATATCTTAATGGTTGGAGATGCTTATCCTAATGGCGGTAATACCGGTGATCCGGATGATGTTCCGATGTACTGGTGGGAGCCTTCCGGAGAGGCTGGATCCTATTCTGATAGTTGGTACACTTGTATGGATGGGCCTGATGACCATTATGCTGATATTGCTATTGGCAGGTTTACTTATGATAACATTGGTGAACTGGATTTACAAATTCAAAAAACAATGGATCATTATTTCAATCCAGATGTAAATACCAACTGGGCTGAAAATTCTATTTTAATTGCCCATATGGAACAATATCCGGGTAAATATACACAGTGTTGCGAAGAGATCAGATTATATCCTTATTCCTTGCAAGTGCCCATCTTTGAACAGGCTTACGGTGGAGCCGGATATTCAAATACGGATGTTGTTAATTACGTAAATGCAAACTCTTGCGGAATTTTTAATTATCGCGGGCATGGTAGCGCCACAGAACTCTGGCAATGGTGCCCACAAGGTAGTTTTACAGCTCAACACGTAGACCAACTCACAAATGAAGACCGTTTATTTGTGTTCTTTGATGTTTGTTGTGATAATATGGATATAGTTGCTCATCCGGGAAATTGCCTTTGCGAATCGTTTATGAAATCAGATGTTGCATCGGTTGCAGTTAATGGTGCTATTATTCCTTCATACACTATTCCAAATCATGACTATGATAAAGAAATGTATAAAGCTGTTTTTGATGAAGGTATTTATAACATCGGCTACGTAACAAACTTTGCAAATGTAACTGTACTAAACGTTCATGGTAACCTTGGACGTTCAAATGTACGTACCTACCTCTGGCTTGGAGAAGCATCTTTAGAACCCTGGACTTTACAACCCGCTAACCTCACTGCAACTCATGATGATCAGATTTTCCTCGGACTTTCTGAGTTTTCTGTAACTGCAATGGGAACAGGTGGCCCCCTGGAAAATGCAATGGTATGTGTATCTAATGATGATGGAACTATTTATGGAGTAGCTTACACAGATGCAAGCGGTTATGCTGAGGTGGTTTTTGATAATCCGGTACAAAATCCGGGTACTGCAAAAGTTACAGTGACAGCTCATAATCATCTTCCCTATCAGGCTGATGTTCCGGTTATCCCTCAAAGCGGCCCTTATGTGATAAAAGAATCCTATACATTAAACGACCAAACCGGCGGTAATGGAGATGGCCTGATGGATTACGGTGAATCAATTTTACTATCACTTGCAGTAAAAAACGTTGGTATTACTCAAGCAACAAATGTTGTCGTTACATTATCCACAACTGATCCTTATATTACGTTTACTGATAACACCGAACCTTATGGAGCAATTGATCCCGACCAGATAGTTGAAGTAACCGATGGATTTGCTTTTGATGTTGCCAATGATATCCCGGATGGACATTATGTCCTTGTTGAAGTTGAAGCCAGCGGAGATGGAGATGATATTTGGAACAGTAGTTTCTCTATTGAAGGCCATGCGCCTTTACTTGAGCTTGGTGAAATAACCATATCCGATCCCACAGGAAATAATAATGGAAAAATTGATCCGGGTGAAACAGTTGATTTAATTATTGATATTGAAAATTCAGGCTCATCAGAAGCATTTAATATTCTTGGAGAATTATCAGCAACTGATCCTTATCTGACAGTAAATACAAGTCAGGTAACTTATGGCGACCTGACAGGTGGCGGAACTGCTAACGGAACGTTTAGTGTTACTGCTGCCGGTAATACACCTGCCGGTCATATCGTTGACTTTACTTTTGATATAACAGCAGACCTTGGAATTACAGGTTCCGGAACATTTAATGTTGTTGTGGGTCAGATACCGGTTTTAATTCTTGACCTTGATGGAAACGGTAATTCAGCACCGGCAATGGAAGCAGCTTTAAATGAAATGGAAATAGCTTATGAAAAACTAACATCATTCCCGGCAGATTTGAATCTCTATTCAACAATTTTTACCTGCCTCGGTATTTATAACATCAATCACGTATTATCTTCATCCGAAGGACAATTATTAGCTGATTATCTTAACAATGGCGGCAACCTTTATATGGAAGGCGGCGACACCTGGGCTTATGATAATCAAACAGCTGTGCATTCAATGTTTAATATTGACGGTGTTGCCGATGGTACCAGTGATATGGGAACGGTTCTTGGACAAAGCGGTACTTTCACTGAGGGTATGTCATTTAATTATTCGGGTGAAAATAACTATATGGATCATATAGATCCGATATTACCTGCATTTATGATATTTGAGAACCAGAGTCCAAACTATGGAACAGGTGTCGCTTATGACGAAGGTTCGTACAGAACTATTGGCACATCTCATGAGTTTGGCGGATTGGATGATGGAACTTCACCATCAACTAAAGAAGAGCTGATGGAAGAATACTTAGACTTTCTTGGAATATCAACAAGTTTACAAGCTTTATTTGGCTCAAATACTACTTCTGTTTGTGAAGGTGAAACGGTTGAATTTTATGATCAATCTACCGGAGATGTTATTTCATGGGAATGGTCGTTTGAGGGGGGTGCTCCGGGAAGCTCTTCATTCCAGAATCCGACAGTGATGTATTTTAATGAAGGAACTTATGATGTTACGCTTACAGTTTCGGATGGCGTAGAAAATAGCACTCTGTTAATTGAAGATTACATTACAGTTGGCACTGAGCCTGGAATTCCGGCAACTCCAACAGGAGATGATGAGGTTTGTACAAATTTCGTTCAGTTTTCTGACTATACAACCACCGGCGCTACCTTTGCCGATTCCTATATCTGGGAAATTTTACCGGCAGATGCAGGTACAATAACCGGAACGACTACTACCGGAACTGTAGAATGGACAACCAACTGGGAAGGCACTGCCTCGATCAGGGTTAAAGGTGTAAATGCTGGATGCGGCGAAGGTGAATCCTCGGAACCATTCGAGGTGCTATGTGAGATTTGTACGGGAATGGATGAATTATCAGGCACAAACGGTATTCATATCTTCCCAAATCCGTCAAATGGAGAATTCACCATTGAATTTAATGATAACATTGGGAAAACTGAAATCACAATAATGAATATACTGAACGAAATTGTCTTTGAAAGTAAAACAGAGATCGTTGCCGGAAAGTCAATAAATATTGATTTGAGTGGTAATTCGGAAGGAGTATATTTTGTGAAAATAAAGTCTGATAAATCCGGGCTGTTGCGGAAAATCATCATTCAATAATCACTATTAGATATCTAAAAAGGAAGCAGCCGCAATAGCGCTGTTTCCTTTTTTTTTGCAACAATTAAAATTTAAATAAACTAAATAGTAATAATCTTTAAGAATTAGAATTATTCAAAGTATGAAAATGAGAGCTTTAACTGTTGGGGTTATAATTTTTTTAACTGTTGTTTATGCAGGCAAGGGCTGGTGTGAAGGAAAAATGGAAGTTAAAGCAAAATTTTCAAACACATTCGAATATGTTGTTGACAATTCAAATGGCAACAACAATGGCAAGATCATCCCTGGCAAAATCGAAGATATTATCGTAACATTAAAAAATAACAACACGATATCTGTTGCCATTATTGACCTGGATGGTAATTACAACAGTGGCTCTGAAATGCAAACAGCAATAGAAGCTAATGGCATTTTGGTTGAATACATGACCGGTTTTCCACCTGACCTAAGTATTTATACTTCTGTTTTTGTATGTCTTGGCATTTACAGTTACAACCATATATTGACCTCTTTTGAAGGACAGCTATTAGCAGATTTTCTGAATAACGGGGGAAATCTTTATATGGAAGGCGGTGATACCTGGTATTACGATCCTCCAACTATAGTTCATTCCATGTTTAATATTTTTCCTGAGGCTGACGGGGCAAATAATTTGGGAACCATAAACGGTATGAATGGCACTTTCACGGAAGGAATGAGCTTTAATTATTCAGGTGAGAATAGCTGGATAGACCATATCAGCGCTATTTCTCCTGCTTTCGATATTCTCGAAAATCAATCGCCTAACTATGGAACAGGCGTCGCTTATGACGAAGGTTCATACAGAACCATTGGTACTTCCCATGAATTTGGCGGATTGGACGATGGCACTTCACCAACTACTAAAGAAGAATTGATGGCAGAATACTTAAACTTCTTTGGGATACCAACAAGTTTACAAGCTCTATTTGGCTCAAATACAACTTCTGTTTGTGAGGGTCAAACAGTAAATTTCTATGATCAATCATCAGGAGTAGTTATTTCATGGGAATGGTCATTTGAGGGGGGTGCTCCGGGAAGCTCTTCATTCCAGAATCCGACAGTGATGTATTTTAATGAAGGAACTTATGATGTTACGCTTACAGTTTCGGATGGTGTAGAATATAACACTCTTACAATTGAAGATTACATTACAGTTGGTGTTATACCCGAAATACCGGCAACACCAACAGGAGATGATGAGGTTTGTACAAATTTTGTTCAGTTTTCTGACTATACAACCACCGGCGCTACCTTTGCCGATTCCTATATCTGGGAAATTTTACCGGTTGAAGCGGGCGCAATTACAGGAACAGGCACAACCGGAACTGTAGAATGGACATTCAACTGGGAAGGCACTGCCTCAATCAGGGTTAAAGGTGTAAATGCTGGATGCGGCGAAGGCGAATTCTCGGAACCATTCGAGGTGATATGTGTGATTTGTACGGGAATGGATGAATTATCAGGCTCAAACGGTATTCATATCTTCCCAAATCCGTCAAATGGAAAATTTACCATTGAATTTAGTGATAACATTGGGAAAACTGAAATCACAATAATGAATATGCTGAACGAAATTGTCTTTGAAAGTAAAACAGAGATCGTTGCCGGAAAGTCAATAAATATTGATTTGAGTGGTAATTCGGCAGGAGTTTATTTTGTGAGAATAAAAACGGCTAACTCCGAACAGGTCAGGAAGATTGTTATCCGATAAATCAAATAACTTTCGATTAAACCCCTGCTCTTTCGGATTCCTGCCTTTGCCGTCAGGCAGGTGTAATACGAAAGTTGATATCCGGGGATTCCTGCCTTGTCGGCAGACAGGTGCAATCACTTTTTCTTAACATAAATAAGGATTATAAATCCTGGTAATATAAAGTTCGGGATTACAAATTCCGAACAGCTTAGGGTTTACTCTTTTCCAAATTCTTTGATATTAAAGGCAGTCCGATGAAAGGCTGGGTTATGTTGCCGGCCGACAAACTGAATTATTCGGCTTTAAAGTACCGGATTAAGAAAGCAGAATAATTTGTCAAAAGTCTACCTTCAAAATATTTACCAGTATTTCTATCCAGGAGCAGGTTGAAAAATGATTAGTATTGTCCATCAAAGTCACGCCAGGCAGCAACCTTTATATACACCGTGTCAGCAAACCCATAATTTAAAATCCGGTTGGAGATCTCATTGCCATATTGATCTACTTCTGCGGTTTCCCAATTTCCACGTGTGATTTTGTACTCGGTGGAACCTCTCCGGCTGGGAATGGTGATGTAAGGACTTCCGTCTGGCAGGTAATTAAAGACCAAATGATCGTCTCCGGGGTTCCAGCCATTGAAATCGGGAGCCAGATAAATGGATTCCGTTTGAGGTGTCATTACCGGAAGCTTGTCGATAACAATGGTTACCTGATCCGGATCGAGTGGCGGTAAGTCTTTCCAGTTTTCAATATCAACGACCACTGTATCGGCATCTTTATAAAACAACATCCGGTTTGGGATATCGGAACCGTACCTGTTGACTTCAACCGATCTCCATGATCCGCGGGTGATTTTGTATCCAAACATATGTCCTCCCCGCGGGACATTGAGAAAATAATTCCCGCTGTCGTCCTGCTTAAACCTGTATTTGTTCCTGCCCGGATTCCAACTATTAATATCTCCGACCAAATAAAATTCGGAATTTTCCGGTGTGGGTTCGGGTAATTTACCCAGTTTAATGGTTACTTCAAAATCACTTGGTCTGTTAAAATCTTTCCACCCCCCAATGGATAAATACACCGTATCGGCTACCTGAATGTTTACCACCCTGTTTGGGATTTCATAGCCAAAACGGTCAACTTCAACAGCAGACCATCTGCCACGAGTGATTTTAAATTCCAGCATTTTACGCTTACGGGGAAAGGGATAAAAATAATTTCCCTGCTTGTTTTTCTGGAAAATATAATTTCTATCTGCCGGCGCCCAGTCATTGAGATTGCTGATCAGATAGAGTTCATCACCGGGAGGAGTTGATTTGGGCAAACTTTTAATGATAAAAATAACCCTGTTTAATGACTTTTCAGTCGGTGTATCCACCCAGCCGTTGATGGAAAGCTTAACCGTATCTTTCACGCCGAATTGTGCTCTTCGGTTGGGGATAACGTTACCAAATTCATCCGATTCTGCAGTTGATAAATTTCCTCTGGTTACTTTAAATTCAAGTTCTTTGATTCCGGGAACCCTGTCAACAGTCAGTGAATATCTGCCTGCGCTATCTTTTCTCAAAACTGCACTATCGTCAGGATTCCAGGCATTAAAATTGCCCGCAATAGCGATGACATCATCATCAGGAGTATTTAAGGGAATACTGTCAATAACTAAGGTGATCCTGGGACAATTCACCGGATCGAGATCATTCCAACTGGCAATTTCATTGGATACAATATCCTGCTCACCCAATACCAACCTGCGATTGTCAATTTCATAACCGCATATATCCTTTTCTATAGTTGTCCAGTCGCCTCGCGTAAATTTATATTCCACGGTTCCAAATCCAGGGGGTAAATTTACTGTGTAGGTACTGTCATCGTTCAGTTGCATGCGGTATCTTTCTTCACCCGGATCCCAGTTGTTAAAATTTCCTGTAATATAGATGGGTTGATTTTTGGGTGTATTGGATGGAATAGAATCGACCCGTACTACAGCTTTTTTGCATGCTGAAAGCGCCATTAAACTGATGGCAAGGAAAAGAATAATATTGGTTTTATCGATTTTCATTATTTATCCATCCATTTTAAAAAATCAGGCACCCGCATCCTGCTGATCAGTACCGTATCATCTTTTTTAGGGATAAGTTCAAGGTGAAGCCTGCTGTTAAAATATTTGCTGATCTTTTCAATCGCTTCAATCGTGACAATGTAACTTCTGTTGGCGCGAAAGAATTTTTTCGGGTCCAGCAGATTACCCAATTCATTTAGCGAATAATCGATGATATATCTGCTGTTTTTTTTAGTGATTAACATAACTTCATTATCTTCTGCCCTGAAATAGGCAATATCTACTATATTTATATATTTAATTTGATTACCCACCTTCGCAATAAATCTTTCCTTGTATTCCGGTTGATTGATTTTCAGGAGTTGTTCAATCTGTTTCAAATCTAGCACAGCTTGTGTTTTACCAAATTGCTCACCCATGGATTTGAATTTTTGGACAGCCTTGGTCAAATCCTCCTGCCTCACAGGCTTTAATAAATAATCCACGCTGTTGACCCTGAAAGCCTGAATGGCGTATTCATTATATGCTGTGGTAAAAATAACCGGGACTTTAACCTCCACCTGTTTGAAAATGTCGAATCCAATTCCGTCGGATAACTGAATGTCCAGGAATATCAGGTCGGGCGCTTCATTGGATTTGAGCCAGAGCACACTGTCTTCAACCGAATCGATGCATTTGAGCACCCGTATCGACGGATCTGTTTTTCCAAGCAATCTTTTCAATTCGATCTGCGCATTGGGTTCATCTTCTATGATAAGTACATTCATACACTTGTAATTAAAGGTACTTTAACAATAAACTGATTTTCATTCTCAACTATTTCCACCTCCTTATCCGATAAATATCCATACCGACTCCGGATGTTCCTGAGACCTAGTTTGCTTGAATATTTGGGCAATTCCTTTGGCTGCAAATTGTTCTTTACAACAATCGAATTATTTTCTGTGTAAATGTCAACGGTCAGGGGTTTTTTGTTGGAAATAATGTTATGCTTAGTAGCATTTTCAATGAGCATCTGTAATGTCAAAGGTGCTAACGACATTTTTTCTTTTTCCTTCTCAATATTTACATTCACCATTAGGTTTTTTTCAAATCTGAGTTGAATCAGATAAATATAGGACCTGACCATTTCAAGTTCCTTTTTCAGGCTAATCAACTCACGATCCCTGTTCTCCAGGATGTACCGGTAAACATCAGATAATTCACGGACAAACAATTCGGCTTTTTCCTGGCTCTGGTATATTAAAGAGGACAACGTATTTAAGCTGTTAAACAGAAAATGCGGATTTACCTGAGCCCGTAATGATTCGAACCGGAATTCTACATTTTCCTTCTTGAAGCGTTCCAGCTCTGCCAGTGAGAACCGCCACTTCTCCAATAAAAACATGCTTAAGTCAACAACAGTCAGGGTGGTTGCTATAATAAAAACGAAAACTACGATAATCAACTCGTCCAATAAGTTGACGTAATTGAAACTGACAAATACCAAAATAAACACCCATCGAATAACCAGCGTAAACAATATCCCAATTCCAAAACCAGATAGCCACTGCAACAGGAATCGTTTAAATGGGTTTTTGTTCCAACCAATCTTTTTATCGAGCCGTTTGTTGACAAAGAATATCCCTTCAAAAACAAGCAGTGTGAACAGGATTGCGAACAGATAGTTACGGAAAGGTTGTAGCAGTTCATAGTTTCTGTAAAACAAGCTGTATACAACATCCAGGAGAAAGCGGAAAACAACTCCCAGCAAAATAATCGATCCCCACCGGATCCACTTATTATTTAAATACCTGTCCATATATTCAAACTGATCAATTGCCGAATAATTATCCGTCCAAATTTACAAATTTATTATTAAGGTTTGTGATTAGGATTTCAAAGAACACAAGTTTTAAACTACCGTGAAGCGGTCGTCAGCTTAATTCGACACGATTAACATCCCTTCACCTTTTCGTATAACTTTAGAATAAACAACTTTTTTGTCTTTTGTCACTTCAAATATGTAGGAACCATTGGGAAATTGGGCTATGTCGTAGGTAATCTTGTTGTTGTTTGCCTTTTTTATTCTTTTTCGGTAAACAAGCGATCCGTTATCTTCTTTTACTTTTACGGTTACTTTATCACCGGTTTCTTTTCTAAGTTTCAAAGTTACCTGATCATCTGACGAGGGATACAAATTGCAAATTACGCTTTCTGAGTCGACTGTTTTTGCTTTATCAGCGTTTTCTTTTTCTGATTGTGCATAAGTCAGGGTAGATAGAACTACCAGGACTGTTGTTAAGACTAAAGTTTTCATGATTTAAAATTTTTGATTGTGAAACATTAATTAATTACAGAGCCAAAATTACATTATGGAGAGCACTGAGGAAATGGAAAAGCTGTTAACTTAAGAATATGAAATGTGAAGTGAAGGATTTTTTATGTGAAATGTATAAAAAATATTATTTTCGTGATTGCAAAAAAAGTGTGGATGGGTTAAAAATATTGTTATTATTGTATTTCGAATTTTAATTCTGACGATAAATCTTGTACAGATGAAAACATATATTCATTTATTCACTTTTTTACTCATCACCATCATCCCGTTTTGCGGACAATCCCAATACCCAAATACCAGGAAAGAAGGAGTGGATACACTTGCAACTATAAACAGTTTTTATGAAATAGGGGATTTTTACTGCATGGATTACTCGGGAGATTACAGTGAAATTCTCGACTGGCTGGATGATCAGCTATCCAAAAAGACACTAGAGCAATTCGATCCATTTGAATGCAGTCTTTTCAGTGCAAACGGGGATGCCGGCAATCAGCTTCTCGGCCGGAATTTCGACAATTCCGACAACGATGTACTGCTTACACGCTACAGCCCTCCCGATGCGAATGCTTCTATGGCATTTACCCGCATGACTGACCTGGGTTTTGCAGTAGGTACAAATTATGACCTATTAACTTTCAACCAGAAACTGCCCCTTTTATTTGCTGCCTATTTTGTTCCCGACGGAATAAATGAACAGGGTCTTTCTGCCGGTCTTGCTTCTGTCGATCCGGTAACATACACTGTTGATCCCACAAAAGATACGATATTTATCACCCGGCTCATTCGAGAGATACTGGATCATGCCAATACCGTTGATGAAGCCCTCGAAATCGCAAACAGTTACAATGTGTTCGACAACAACGTCCATACTATTTCGCACCACCTTCTTGTTGGAACCCCAACCGGCGAATCGATTGTACTGGAATTCAACAACGGTGAATTTCAGGCTATTTACAGCGAGACCGACTGGCAGGTTCTCACCAATATTCCGGTTTACAATGTGCCCCTGGAACAATTAATGAATTCATGCTGGAGGTACAGCATCCTTTACACCACATTGGAGGAGCATTCCGGGATAGTAAGCTGGCAACAGGGCATGGATGCCCTTGAACAGGTGCATATCAATTGTCCCTGGTCGGCCATCTATGACATGACAAACCGGGGCATTTATTTTGCCGTGCATAATAATTATGAGAATATTGCATATGTGGATCTGGAAAATTTCAATTTTGTCATCTATATAGCTATTCCTGAACTTTCTCCTGGCTTGCTAAAGGGTATCTTAAGCTGCAATTACCCAAACCCGTTCAGAGATTTTACCACAATAAAATACACCATTAGAGAAAAGAAGCCGGTTGAACTAACCATTTATGATGTTTTAGGCAAAAAAGTAAAAACACTTATCGATAAAGAAGTTCAGCCCGGAGAATATTCCGTTACCTGGGACAGGTTGAACGAGCAGGGTGAAAAAGTCCTTCCCGGAATGTATATCTGCCGGATCCTGTACAATGGCAAATCAACATCAATCCGGATGATAGTAACTGGAAATTAAAATTGCAGGGGATGCCCGGAAAAATCTTACTGAAACAGTTGAATACTTTACGAAACAGGGATAAACTTTAACCGAGGATGCCTGCTTCGCCCTCAGGCTGGCTTGTTACATTACAGTTGTGATGGAATATTTTATTACCCTGATCCTCCCGGATCAATCAGATATGATTAATTAAATTGATCTTTATAAAAATATTATTTTTGTGATTGCTAAACCGGCTGCACGCGATGATGAGGAAATCACTTGTTCATAGCGCTAAAATCTCAACCCTGCTGATTTATTTGATCAGTCTAATAATGATGTCTTTCGGACAAACTTATATATATGAAGACTTTAGCTTGAGCCAGATGCCACCATACGGTTGGACAATCGACAATGTAGCAAGTCAATGGACCATCAGTAGTTCTAATAATGCCGGGGGCAATTACCCGGAAGCAAGGTTTCAATGGATACAGCAAATCGATACATCGAGGCTTATTTCACCACAAATTGACCTGACAGGTTTAAACACTGTTTTCTTTCATTTTAATCACATGTACGACGACTATCAAGGTGACGGTCCGGTAGTTGGTGTTGCAACCCGTTCAAGTACCGGAGACTGGACCAGTGTCTGGGAAATTTTGCCAACTGCTAATGTAGGGCCTGAAAAAATCGAGCTCGAAATTTCGAATGGTGATGTAGGTCAGCCCGATTTTCAAATCTGCTGCTATGTGAAGGGAGACCTGTTTAACCTTGATTACTGGTATGTGGATGATATCTCGTTATTCCTGCCTGTTGAGCTGGATGTCACCCTCCTCCTCGAAGGTCCGTATGTAAATGACCAGATGACCAATCATCTCAATGTCTCCGGATATTTACCGTTAAGTCAGCCTTATTCCGTACCACCCTGGAATTATCCCGGTACAGAAACAGTTCCCAACATACCAAACAGCAATGTGACGGATTGGGTACTCGTTGAACTGATCAAACCCAATCCATACCCGCAGCAGGCGCCCTGGTCCGTTGAAGCACGAAAACCGGCATTTATTCTGCGCAATGGAACCATTACCGGGTTGGATGGAAACAGTATGTTGTCAATTCAATTATCGGATACTGACAGCCTGTATGTCCGTATCCATCATCGCAATCACATGTCGGTAATGTCTTCAGGCATCCTTTCGCCCGATAACGGGATATGCACTTACGATTTTACATCCGGGAGCGAAATGGCAGTTGAAGGACAATTTGCAATGAAAGAATTATCACCGGGGAAATGGGGCGTTCTTTCCGGCGATGGCAATGCAGACGGACAGATCAACAACAGGGATAAGAACGATATCTGGTTACCACAAACAAATAATAGCGGCTATTTTTCAGGCGATTTTAATATGGATGGTGAAGTAAATGAAAATGATATTGAGGGGTTTTGGAAAATAAATGCAGGAAAAGGGAGCTGGGTGCCGGATACGACAGGAATTCCCTTTGTTTGCGGGGATTCGTTGTTCGATGCCCGGGATGGGCAGCTTTATACCACCGTACAAATTGGCGACCAGTGCTGGATGGAGGAAAACCTGAACTACGCAACCGGAACCAGCTGGTGTTACTATTACAACACTTCCTATTGTGAAACTTATGGAAGACTTTACAATTGGGAAACTATCATGAACGGCGCTCCCGGCAGCAATTCTGTTCCGAGCGGGGTTCAGGGCATTTGTCCTGTTGGCTGGCATTTGCCCAGCGACGCTGAGTGGTGCATCCTGACACAGTACATCGATTCCACTGTGGATTGTAATGCCACAGGATACAATGGAACCGATGCAGGAATAAAAATGAAGTCCACCTGGGGATGGAGCAGTGGCGGTAACGGAACAAATGCCTCCGGTTTTAACGCACTGCCGGGCGGCTGCATGGGCATTTATCATTTCGATGACCTGTACCTGTTCGCCTACTTTTGGTCCACTACCGAGGACTATCCGGGTTATGCATGGCTCATCAAACTTAATTACGGTCTTCCCACTGTTGGTCGTTATTTCAGCCTTAAAAGCCGCGGATACAGTGTCCGTTGCATTAAAGACGAATAGCGGCGGAATGGTTAAATCAATTGAATCAGTTTGTTCCAACACTCACGGGGAACCTTTGTAATAGCACTGCTGATATTTTGTAATAATAAAATGAAGGAAGGCATCATATCGAAAGAAAATATATGTAATTTAGCACGGAAGAATTGAAGCAGGAACACTTTAAGTTGTTCTGAGATAAAATAAACTTTTGCTATGGCATTACTTGGCCAACTACCAAATACTTTCGATATTTTTTGACTGGAAGTGCATAGGCAATAGAAAGAATAATTGAAGGATGAAGTTGAATTGATAGAGAGGGGCAGCGCGTTTCTTTTAAAAGGAAGATATAATTGGTAATTTGTACATTTGTCCCTGATATAACAAGGAAGGGTCAATGCTTTAAAAAGATACAGAAATACAATCAGATTCGGAAAATGATTATGTATTTTTGAGAAATTAATAATTATGGTTAAATGATAGATAAAAAAAGTTTATCTGAACGTGATATTTGCACCAAGTATATTACACCTGCGATTGAGAAAGCAGGTTGGGATAAACAAATCCAATTGCTTGAAGAAGTAACTTTTACTGATGGTAAAATATATGTTCGGGGAAAACTTACTGCACGTGGAGCTAGAAAAAGAGCTGATTATATTTTATATTACAAACCCAATATTCCTATTGCCATTGTTGAAGCAAAAGACAACAAGCACTCAATTAGGGCAGGAATTCAGCAAGCGTTGGACTATGCCAAGATATTGGATATTCCCTGTGTATTTAGTAGTAATGGAGATGGGTTTTTATTCCATGATCGATCATCAACAGGTAAGAACATTGAATTAGAACTTGACAATGAGAGTTTCCCAACACCTGAGCAACTTTGGGAAAAGTATAAAATTTATAAGGGAATTCAAACGCAAGAGGAAGAAAAGATTGTTTCTCAGGATTATTACTTTGACGGTAGCGGGAGAAAACCAAGATATTATCAGCAAATTGCTATAAACAGAACAGTTGAAGCAATTGCAAAAGGACAAAAGCGGATTATTTTGGTAATGGCAACCGGAACAGGTAAGACATACACGGCTTTCCAAATTATACACCGATTGTGGAAAAGTGGAACAAAAAAACGTATTCTTTTTTTAGCCGACCGAAATGCATTGATTGACCAAACCCGCCGTGGTGATTTTAAACATTTCAAGGATAAAATGACTATTGTAAAACACAGGATGATTGACAAGAGTTATGAAATCTACCTTGCTTTATATCAGGGATTATCCGGAGCAGATGAACATGCGAATGCTTATAAACAATTTTCTCCAAATTTCTTCGATTTGGTTGTTATTGATGAGTGCCACAGAGGAAGTGCCAAAGAAGATAGTGCCTGGCATGAAATACTTACCTATTTTAATAAAGCCACACATATTGGTTTAACTGCTACTCCAAAGGAGACAAAAGAAACAAGCAACATTGAATATTTTGGTGATCCGGTTTATACATATTCATTAAAACAAGGTGTGGATGATGGCTTTTTGGCTCCATATCGTGTTATTCGTGTTAGCTTAAATGTGGATGCAGAAGGCTGGAGACCGGAGCAGGGGAAATTAGATAAAGAAGGACTGTTAGTTGAAGATAGAATTTATAATCGTAAGGATTATGACAGAAATCTTGTTATTGATGAAAGAACCGAAACCGTATCAAAAAAGCTCACGGAATTTCTTAAAGGATATGACAGGTATGCTAAAACAATTGTTTTTTGTGTAGATATTAATCATGCCGAGCGAATGAGATTGGCTTTATCGAATCTGAATCCTGATATTGTAGCTAAAAATCACAAATATATTATGCAGATTACCGGAGATAATGAAGAAGGGAAACGGGAACTTGACAATTTCATTAATCCGGAAGAAAGGCATCCTGTTATTGCGACAACATCTGAATTGATGACTACCGGAATTGATGCCCAGACATGCAGAGTAATTGTACTTGATGCAAACATTAATTCAATGACAAAATTCAAGCAAATAATAGGACGGGGTACACGTATCAATGAAGATTTCGGAAAGCTGTTTTTTACAATTCTGGATTTTAGAAATGCCACAGACCTTTTTGCAGATAAAGATTTTGACGGCGATCCAATCAGGGTTAAGCCTGTATCAGAGGAAACCGATTTATCAGGTATTGTTAATGAGGAAGAAAAAGACGATTCACCAATAATTGATGAGGAATCAGGAAAGGAAATAGAAATTGAAAAACCGGAAATCAGGTATCCTGAACAGGAAGTTACTTCCGGAGTAAATGAGCCAAGACAAAAAGTTTATGTCAATGGAGTTGATGTTTCTGTATTAATAAGCAGGGAGTTGTATTTTGATCAACATGGAAAGCCAATAACAACGAGTTTAAAGGATCATACCAGAAAAATTATAAAAGGTCAATATGCTTCATTAGATGATTTTCTAAATAAATGGAATAATACAGATAGAAAGGAAGCTATAATAAAAGAGCTTAAAGAACAAGGAGTTTTAGTTGATGCTTTGCATAATGCAGTAAACCGGGAAGTGGACCTTTTCGACCTGATTTCTCATGTGGCTTTTGACCAGCCACCACTTACACGAAAAGAACGCGCAAACAACGTAAAGAAACGAGACTACTTTACAAAATATGGTGAACAGACAAGAAAAGTGTTAGAAGCTTTGTTGGATAAGTATGCAGATGAAGGTATAACCAATTTGGAAAGCATGGATATCCTTAAAGTGAAACCACTTACTAATTACGGTTCTCCACTTGAAATCATAAATGAATTTGGAAGTAAAGCCAAATACATAGAAGCTGTAAAAGAATTAGAAGAAGAACTATATAAAATAGGAGCATAATTATGAGTTTAGAAATTAGACAAGTATTAGACAAAATTGATGCAAAACACCTTTTTGTACCAGCTTTTCAAAGAGAATATGTTTGGAAAAGGAATGATGTTAAAAATTTAATTTACTCATTGATAAATAATTATCCAACAGGAACAATGCTTACGTGGGAAACTACAAATCCACCTGAATTAAAAGGGGAACATCAATATAAAGATAATCAGGGGGCAGTAAAGCTAATATTAGATGGGCAGCAAAGAATTGCTTCACTGTATATGCTTATTAAAGGGAAAATCCCACCCTTTTACAAGTCTGAAGAGATTAAGTATGATGTAATGCCCTTATATGTGAATGTTGAAAATTTAGAGTTGGAGTATTATAAAAAGAATGCTATGCAAAATAATCCACTCTGGATAAAAGTTTCAGCTATATTCCAAAGACAAATCCGAGCTAAAGATGTAATAAGAAAATTAGAAGATAAAAATAACGGAGAAAGACTTCCGAGAGAAAGGGAGGATTTAATCGAAGATAACATACAAAGAATTGAAAGAATTCCTGATAGAATATTTGTAGAACAAACCGTACCTATTCATGCTACAATAAAGGAAGCAATAGATATTTTTTATATAGTTAACTCAAGTGGCGTAAATCTTACTGATGCCGAACTTGCTCTGGCTCAGATATCAGGTTACTGGCCTGAAGCAAGAGAGTTGCTGAAAAAGAAAATAAGTGAACTGGGAAAAGAAGGATGGGTTTTTAACCTTGATTTTATGATATATGTTCTACTTGGTGTAATGCACAATATAGGATCAAAGATGGAGAAATTGCATTCTCCCTACAATTTACCAGAAATAAAGGAAGTGTGGCATAATCTGGAAAGTGATAAGCTTGATTATGTCTTTAATATAATGAAAACACAGGCTTTTATTGATCATACTAAGGAAATAAACTCTGTTTATGCATTAGTTCCAATTATTGTTTATGCATACAATAAAGGTAAGAAAAAAATGTCTTCAATTGAGATTAAGAAAGCAATTAAGTGGTTTTATTACTCCCAGATAAGACAAAGATATATAAGCCAGTTACCGCAGAAACTTGATAAGGATATCAAAATTGTGGCGAATGAGGACAATCCATTTGATAAATTGATTACAGTAATAGAGTCGGAACGTAAACTTGAAATAACGAAGGATGAATTTGTGGGTATAGGTGTAAGCCATCCTCTTTGGGGTCTTATGAAATGGTATTTCAAGAGCAAAGGTGCAATTTGTTTGAGTACAGGAATATCCATTCGCAAAAATATGGGAAAGAAATATGAATTAGAGTATGACCATATTTTCCCTTATGGAGTTTTAAAAGAAAATGGATATGATATTAATAATAGAATTAAATATTCACTTGCACAGGAAATAACAAATAGAGCTGTATTGACAAGTGTTGCTAACAGAACAAAGTCAGATCAACTTGCAGAAGATTATCTAAAAAATGTTAAAGAACATTTTCCTGAAAGCTTAAAACTTCAGAGTATACCCGAAGATGAAAATCTATGGAAACTCGAAAACTTTGAAGAGTTTCTTGAAGAAAGAAGAGAAATTCTTGCAAGCGAACTTAATGAATTTCTGGTAAATATTACAGAAACAAAACATGAAGAAGTAGATGTTGATTTGCATGAAATGATCATGGCAGGAGAAAACCATCACGTTGAATTCAAGACTACACTTAGGTTTGATTTGAAGCAAAACATTGTAAATAAAAAACTTGAAGAGGTAATATTAAAAACGATTGCAGCTTTTAGTAATGGACATGGCGGAAGATTGATCATGGGTGTTAACGATGAAATGGAGATAATTGGACTTGAAAATGATTATAATTCATTAAAAGACGGCAACAAAGATGGATTTGAATTACATCTTAGGAATTTGGTAAATAATGCTTATGGTGTTGAATTTGCATCTGAAAATTTAAAAATTTCATTCCCTGTAATTGAAGAAACTGAAATTTGTGTTGTGGATATAAAATCCGGGAAAGTGCCATTATATACTTCTGTTACAAATAAATATGGTATTAAGTTAGAAAAGTTTTATTTGAGAAGCGGGAATTCTTCACCTGAATTACCATTAAGTGAAGTTGCAAGATATGTTAGATCAAGATTTGATAATATTTTAAAAATATAAGATAATAAATGGCAAACCTAAAAGGAATATTAGACAGCATCAGAAAAATTATGTGGCAGGACACCGGACTGAACGGTGATGCCCAGCGTATAGAGCAATTAGGTTGGATGCTCTTTCTGAAAATATTTTCAGATAAAGACAAAGAACTGGAATTACTGGATGACAATTACGTAAGCCCCATTTCTGCTGAACTTCATTGGGAAGCATGGGCAGGTAATGATGAAGGAATCACAGGAGATGAATTGCTGGAGTTTGTTGACAGAAAGTTGTTCCCAACCCTGCGTAATTTGAGTCTTGCTTCCGCCAATGGTAGAGCTTTAATTGTTCGAGAGGTGTTTGAAGGCAACAACAATTACATGAAAAGCGGTATCAATATCCGCAAGGTATTGAACAAGCTCAACGAACTGGATTTTAACATTGCTAAAGACCGCCATGCCTTTGGCGAGCTTTACGAAATCATATTAAAAGAACTGCAAAGTGCGGGTAAAAGTGGCGAATTCTATACGCCAAGAGCGATTACGGAATTTATCACACAAATGATTGATCCGCAATTGGGCGAGAAGATTCTCGATCCTGCTTGCGGAACGGGAGGTTACTTAACGGCTGCCATTGAGCATTTGAAAAAGCAAGCCAACAGCGTGGAAGACCGCCAGAGCATTGCCGAAAACGTAATCGGTTGGGAATACAAACCCCTGCCTTATCTTTTAGCAACCACCAACCTGATCTTACACGATATGGAAGTGCCCAAAATTACATTTCGGGATTCACTCGATCAACCTTTGAGCAATTACACTGAAAAAAACCGGGTGAATTTGATTTTGGCTAATCCTCCTTTTGGGGGCATTGTAGCCAACAACAACGAAAACAACTTCCCGCAAAACTACCGAACCAAAGAAAGTGCCGACCTCTTTTTGATATTGATGATACACCTGCTCAAAAATGGCGGACGTGCAGGAATTGTATTGCCTGATGGTTCTTTAACAGGTGAAGGCGTAAAACAACGGGTAAGACAACGATTACTGGAAGAGTGCAACCTGCACACTATTATCCGTTTACCGAGTTCTGTATTTCAGCCTTATGCCACAGTAGCTACCAATTTATTATTTTTTACCAAAGGCGAACCCACCAAAGAGGTTTGGTATTACGAACACCGCCTGCCCGAAGGACAAAAAGCATACAGTAAAACCAAGCCAATTCAATTAAAGGAATTTGATCCCGTTAAAAATTGGTGGAATAAGCGGGAAGAGAACGAAGTATGCTGGAAGGTGGACATCAAAACTATCAAGAACCGCAACTATGACCTGGATATTAAGAACCCCAACAAGCAGGAAGAAACCATTGAGCACAGCAGCGCTGAATTAATGAAAATGATGGAAACCTCCTTCGACAAAAGTCGAAAATTGTTAAAACATTTAAAGGTGGTTCTTAAATAGTATTTGTCTATAAACTTAAATTTTAGTTATAAATTTGAAATTTGTTATTTGGTGCTTCATTTATGAAAATCATTGACTTTATAGACAAGCACTAATTAGTGTCTGTCTTTAAACTACTGAAGTTGTGAAAAATCAAAAAAATAAATTCAATAATTCCCCATTTAAGGGGGGAAACAGGGGGGTTAAAATGAGCAATATATTTATTTTTTTAATTTTTGCAGACTTTATGGACAGACACTAATTAGCCTATCACAAATTGTGATAGCCTTTTAAAAGAAACAGTATGAATGAATTGATAAGCACCAAAGAAATTATTTCTCAAATTTTTTATATACGAGGTGTCAAAGTGATGCTCGATTTTCATCTCGCTGCCCTCTACGAGGTGGAAACAAGGGTTTTGAAGCAACAGGTGAAAAGGAACATTAATCGTTTTCCTGAAGATTTTATGTTTCAACTATCCGAAACGGAATGGAAAGAGCTTATCACAAATTGTGATAACCTTGGCTCCGTAAAATTTTCGCCAACTACACCTTTTGCTTTTACCGAACAGGGAGTTGCTATGCTTAGCGGCGTGTTGCGCAGCGAAAAAGCCATAAATGTAAACATTGCCATCATGCGGGCTTTTGTACAAATGAGAGTGTTGATTGATGAAAACAAGGATTTGAAAAAGAAACTGGATATAATGGAAAGCAAATATGACCAACAGTTCCTGGTAGTGTTTAAAGCCATACGCCAGTTAATTGAAAAGAAAAACGAACCACGAAAACCTATTGGATTTAAAACAATTAAGAAATGAAAAAGGATATGTTGAACCAGTTAAAAGATGTAGTGATATGAGTAGAGGAAGAAAATCCATTTTATTTGAAGGATCAGACTGGGAAAAAGTTTTCAATAATTCTGTTGGTGTTTATGTTCAAATAATTAATCTTGAACTTAGAAAAACATACAAGTTAAAGCCTCTTTCTAAGTATATAAAAATTCTTGGTGGATATGCATTTAAAAGCTCACAATATAAAAAACAAGGTATACCTGTTATTCGTATTTCGGATTTTAGTAATGAAAAGATTGTACTAACTGACTGTGTATATTATGATGAATCCGATGGATTATCAAAATACGAATTAAAAGAAGGTGATATTATTATTGCATTAACTGGAGGCACTATCGCCAAGCTTGCAATTGTTCAAGAAGGACTTGGGAAATTGTATCTAAACCAACGCGTAGGAAAGTTTGAAGCATTAAACCCAGATGAATTTGAGAGCGAATATGTTTATTGGATTGCAAGAAGTGTTCAAAGTATTATTAAGGATTTAGCATGGGGAGCGGCGATTCCTAATGTAAGCCCAAAACAAATTGAGGCTTTAGATTTTCCTTTGCCAGATAAAAAAATTCAAAAGGGAATAATTTCTTTTTTAAATGATTTAAAAAATCAAGAAATTGATAGCAATAGAATATATTTTAAAAAATATATTGATAATGAAATAATCAAACTTCAGGAAAATCAAGTTTCTGGAAATAATATCTCCACCGCACTCACCCACCAATTAGATTTAGTAAAGCAACTCCGCCAGGCTTTTTTACGGGAAGCCATGCAGGGCAAGTTAACACAAGAGTGGCGGGAAAGTCATCCTGATCTTGTCGAAGGGGAACCCGCCAGTGAACTCCTTGCCAAAATTAAAGCAGAAAAAGAGCAGCTTATCAAGGAGAAGAAAATTAAAAAGCAAAAGCCACTTCCACCTATCACCGAAAACGAAATCCCTTTCGAAATACCAGAAAATTGGGTTTGGTGCAGGTTGAGGGAAGTCTGTAGTAAAATCGGTTCAGGAAGTACACCCAAAGGAAGTAATTATTCTAATGATGGGATACCATTTTTTAGATCGCAAAATGTTCACAACGATGGATTGGTATATGACGATATTAAGTTTATTTCAGAAGATGTCCATCAAAAAATGAATGGTACAACTGTATTAACCAATGATGTTTTATTAAATATAACAGGAGGTTCACTTGGACGGTGTGCTTTGGTACCAAGTGACTTTGAAGAGGGTAATGTGAGTCAACATGTTTCTATAATTAGGCCTGTTAAACTAGAGAATTCATATTTGCATAAAATAATATTATCACCATTAATTCAGGGATATATTTTTAATTCTACAACTGGTGCTGGAAGGGAAGGCTTACCGAAATATAACTTGGAACAATTTGTAATCCCACTCCCCCCACTTTCCGAGCAGCAACGCATTGTATCTAAGTTGGATAAATTGATGCAATACTGTGATAAGTTGGAGCAAAGCATAGACCAGAGCCTGCAACAGGCGGAATCGCTAAGGCAGAGTATTTTGAAAAGGGCGTTTGAGGGGAAACTTGTCCCTCATGATCCGAATGATGAACCGTCTAAAGTATAGTTGGAGAAGATTAAAAATGATAAATAAAGTGTATTTTTAAGCCATGTTAATTGAAAGGATACCTGATAGGATTAAAGAGTTTATCAATAACGGCGAAGGAATTGATATAGAGTTTAAAACCGCCCGGTTTGAATTGGGCAGGGATACCTTTGAATCAATATGTGCATTCCTCAACCGCAATGGAGGGAACATGATACTTGGTGTTACTGATGATGGACAAATTGAAGGAATACTCGAAAGCTGTGTTCAGGGTATTGTCGATAATCTTACTACCAGTGCCAATAATCCACAGAAACTTAATCCGACGTTTTACTTTTCTCCAAAAGTTTATGCAGACGAAAACAACAAAAAAATAATACAAGTTTTTATTCCCGAAAGTTCACAAGTCCACAGCACCAATGGGAAAATATTTGACCGTAACGAAGATGGCGACTTCGATGTTACAGGTAATAATGACCATGTAGGACAGCTATACCTCCGTAAAAAGGCAACGTATTCTGAGAATAAGATTTATCCCCATGTTACCATGGGTAGTTTTAAGGATGAACTTTTTCACCGCGTTAAAGCGCTTGCCAAAAGTGAACGACCTGACCATTCGTGGCTTGAGTTATCAAATGAAGAGTTGTTAAAGTCAGCAGGGTTATTCCGAAAGGATTATCAAACTGGAGAAGAGGGATATACATTAGCATCTGTACTGATTTTCGGGAAAGATGACGTAATTCATAGCATTTTACCATATTACAAGACTGATGCCCTGCTTAGAGAGGTAAATACTGACCGTTATGATGACAGGGATGAGATAAGAACTAATCTGATTGAAAGTTATGACAGGCTTATGGCTTTTGTCCGCAAACATCTCCCTGATAAATTTTATCAGGAAAACGACCAGAGAGTTAGCCTAAGAGATAGAATTTTCCGTGAAGTAGTTGGAAATACCCTCATACATCGGGAATATATGAATCCTTTTCCTGCAAAATTTATTATAGAAAATAAAAAAGTATTCGCTGAAAACTGGAATCGTCCACATGGAACAGGAAATATTGACCCTTCTTATTTTTCACCATACCCAAAAAATCCTGTTATCGCAAAGTTTTTTAAAGAAATTGGCAGGGCCGATGAATTAGGTTCGGGAGTAAGAAATACTTTTAAGTATTGTAAATTATATGCTAAAGAAGGTAATCCTGCTTTTATAGAAGGGGATATATTTGTATCGACTATTCCTATTCCTTTTATAAGTGTATTAACTAGAATAGATGGCATTAGAGTTGAAGGAACAGTTGAGGGTGCAGTTGAGGGTGCAGTTGAGGGTGCAGTTGAGGGTGCAGTTGAGGGTGCAGTTGAGGGTGCAGTTGAGGGTGCAGTTGAGGGTGCAGTTGAGGGTGCAGTTGAGGGAGTAATTGAGGGTGCAATTGAGGGTGCAATTGAGGGTGCAACTGGGGGAGTTAAACAGAAAGTAAAAGATTTACTGATGGCTATTGTTTATGATGAAGGTAAAAGAGTTAAAGATTACGTTAAAAGTACAGGAATTCCAAAAAGTAGCATTGAGCGTTATTTAAAACTGTTACGCGATGCAGGTTTAATTCAGTTTATAGGAGATGCACCTCAAACAGGTGGGTATTATCTTATGGAACAATTAAAAAAAGAGGTGAATAAAAAATGAACGTGTCAACCATAGTATCCAAAGTCTGGTCTTACTGCAACCTCCTATATGATGATTGCGGAAGCGCTATAGCAAAGTACTTTGAAAGAGCATTTGACGAGAGATTAGTTAGAAATGAAAATTGATAAATAATAAAAATGAGTGAAAGATTTAAAGAATACGGTTACGAGATAACCACCGACCCGGAGTTTATGGATGAACAAAATGCCATGACACCGGAACTGCGAAGAGAACTGGAGCCGTTATATTATGAAATATCGGAAAGTAAGGGCAGCAAAAAAATCATTGATAGGATATTAAAACTCATTGAAAAAAACCCGGAAAATCCCCAATTAAAAAACTTCCTGTCGGTAGCATACAAGGAAAGCGGAAATATGCAAAAAGCCCGGGAAGTAAACCTGTGGGTCATAGCCGAACACCCCGACTACCTTTTCGGAAAACTTAACCTCGCTGCCGAATATTACGAAAACAAGGAATATGAAAAAATGACCGAAGTGCTCGGCAGGATGATGGAAATCCAGGAGCTTTATCCCGAGAGACAGGTTTTTCACTTAGCCGAGGTTACCGGGTTCAATCGTTTTGCCATCATGTATTTTACTGCAATCGGCAACCAGGAAGCAGCAGAATCAAGGTATGAAATCCTGGAAAAAATTGCGCCCGACCACCCCGATACCAAGCAGGCATTACCCTATTTATTTCCCGGAAGAATGAAAGCCGGCGCTAAAAGAATGGAAGAAGAGGAAAAAACAAAGATCAGTGTAAAAACACCTTCAAAGGTCAGTGTTGAACAAAAAACACTACAACCCGAATTTACCCATGAAGAAATTAACCTTTTGTATCAGAAAGGTCTTTATATCGGCAGGGAAAATCTTAATAAAATACTTGCCCTTCCCCGCGAAACATTAATTGACGACCTGGAAAAAGTGCTTCGCGATTGTATGAACCGTTACAAATATTTTAAAAACCGGCTCGAAACAAACGGCTGGGATGAAGAGACCATGACGTTTGCAATTCATGCCATTTATTTACTCGGCGAATTGCGTGCATCAGAAAACTCGGATGTAGTATTGGAGATTTTCCGGCAGGAAGACAAATTTCTTGAATTTTGGTTCGGTGATTTTCTTACCAATGCCTTATGGGAGCCACTTTATTACATCGCAGGTAATCAGTTTGAAAAATTAAAGCAATTCATTTGTGAACCGGCTATTTATACTTTTGCTCGTTCCGGTATTGCAGTTGTAATGCAGCAAATTGCCCTTCATCAGCCGGAAAGAAAGGAAGAAGTGATTACATGGTTTAAAGATGTTTTACAATATTTTATCAATAGCGATTTAAAAGATAATGTCGTTGACAGTGATGCCATCGGCTTAATGATTTGCGAACTGATTGATATAAATGCAGACAGGTTGCTCCCTGAAATTGAAAAGATTTATGAATTAGGTTATGTAAGTATGGGGATTTGCGGAGACTTTACTTCGGTTAATGAAGATATTGTAAAGCCCTCTAAATACGATCACACAAAGAAATTAATGAATATTTCCGACAGGTATGAAAATATTACAACTACCTGGGCAGGCTATAGAGAAGAAGATGAGGATGAGGAAATGGATGATGATGTAGTGGATTCTGATGAAATGTTGTATGATGATTATAAAGAAATGCCGGAAATTCTGCCTGTGCGCAAAGAACCAAAAATAGGCAGGAATGACCCATGTCCGTGTGGCAGTGGAAAAAAGTATAAAAAATGTTGTTTGAATAAAAACAATTCTAATTAAATTATTTATAAAAAATGCCTGCTGTATCTAAAGAATTCAAACAGGGGATTCAAAACATCCCGGTAAAAGAATTGCAAAAATTGGTTTTAAAGATAGCCCGAAGCAGCAAAGAGGTTTACGATCTGATAAACGTTGAGTATTTACTGAAAGAAGAGGCGGAACAGGATTTATTTGAAGAAACAAAAGCAAAAATTCAATTTCATTTGTTTAAGCTGTCATCTAAAGGGCCCTTTCAGAAAAGCATTGCTACATCAATTGGGAAAGCTGTAAAAGAGATCAATTATTACACAAAAGTTACAGGTAACAAACGCAACGAAGCCGAACTTCTTAATCTGTTATTGAATGAGGTTTTTACAAATTTTTCAGACGACCTGGGCACTTGCTGGACTGTGTTCGATTCAAAACTTGGGATTACAACAAAAAGATTATTAAACCTTGTAACCAAAAAACTGCATGAAGATTATCTGCTGGATTTTAAAGACGATTTGAACAAATATCTCAAAATTTTACACAGCCGTTCAAACCATATTGATTTAATATATAATTTGCCTGATAAAATATAAAATGTGGTACTCCACGTTTAGGGAATTGTGGTGGAACCCCCCCCCAATGGTTCAAGTCTTCCAGCCCAGGCTTGTGTGCATGCAGTACCCGGACTTTGTATAATAATCAACATACACTCAACGCTCCTATCTATTGATGGCAATGAAATAGCCTCTCTAATTCCTCTGGTGCAAAATTTTATTGCCCCTTCAAAACCACGAAACCAGGATCACAAATCAGGAACAAAGGATTGTTGAATATGTTATGATAGACCTTTGAATACCTTACGAAAATGGTATCCATAGATGGAATAGGTAATGGCTAATGGGAAAATAGAAGGTTTTTTAAACAGGCTCCAAAAAAACAAACGCCAATAGTATTTACGACTTTGATCGAAAGCACCCAGCACAAATAAGGATTTTAACATGGCCTTAATTTCAGGGAAAGACATTTTTGTTTTATTTTTACTCGCGGGTTCATAATTCTTTAAAAATTGTAAAACCCGGTTGTAATATGGCTTGCAGGAATAGATACCCTGAATGATGCTTTGATATCCTTTAAGTAATTCCTGCTTATCCATTTTTGGGTGAAAGTTTAAAGTATAATCGGTATTATCGCCACTCATTTCATGAATGATCCTGCCTTCATTTTTTAGCCGCTGGTATAACCTGGTTTTTTTTGGTGCATTTAATAATCCCACCATGGCGGTAATTATCCCGCTCGACTGGATAAAATCGATCTGGCGCTGGAATATGGAGGGTGTGTCATTGTCGAATCCAACGATGAATCCTGCGGTGACCTCTAACCCTGCCTGCTGAATTTTTTTAACACTTTGTAAAAGATTACGATTTTTATTTTGTGTTTTGTTGCATTCGGTTAAGCTGGCCTCTTCGGGTGTTTCAATCCCAACGAACACATTTGTAAAACCCGCCTGTGCCATCAGCTCCATCAATTTCGTATCATCGGCCAGGTTTATTGAAGCCTCCGTTGTAAACGAGAATGGATGTTTTTTCATTTTCATCCAGGAAATCATTGCCGGGAGCAGGTTTTTTATTAACAGGTTTTTGTTTCCGATAAAATTATCGTCCACAAAAAATATATTTCCTCGCCACCCGGTTTTATAAATTGCTTCCAGTTCAAGTAAAATCAGGCTTGTTGGTTTTGTCCTTACCTTGTGCCCGAATAAGGAGGTGATGTCGCAAAATTCACAATTGAACGGACATCCCCTTGAAAATTGTAAGTTAATAGATGCGTATCTGTTTGTTTTTAGCAGGGAATAGTCAGGTAGCGGAGTTTGCGAAAGATCAGGGAAATCCGGACTCTGATATAATTTTTTGGGCATCCCGGCATTTACGTCATGAATGAACTGATCGAGGGTTAGCTCTGCTTCGTTCAATATAAAATGATCTATTTCAGAAAAATTTTCATGATATGAGGTAAACAGTGGTCCGCCGGCTACTATTGTTTTATTTAATTCTTTACATTTTTGGATAATTTCTAAAACAGATTGTTTTTGTATCGACATAGCACTGATGAATACGTAATCAGCCCACTTCAAATGTTTTTGTTTTAATTTGCTTACGTTCATGTCGATTAGCTTTTTACGCCAGTTTTCAGGAAGCATGGATGCAACAGTTATTAACCCAAGAGGTGGGTTGGCGGCTTTTTTATTGACGAACTTTAAAGCATGTTTAAAGCTCCAAAAGGTATTGGGATATTTTGGATATATAAGTAGTATGTTCATATTGATCGCAATATTAATGAATATATAAAGCTGATCAGAAATTTTGGGATTTATAGAATACTTTTGGTTTAAAATGAGTGATAATTGGGACGAATGACATTCACCCCTTGAGGAATGAAGTGGTATGTTGCCGGGATTTGATAGCTTCCCTGACCTGTATAATAAATTGCCGCGAAACAGGAACCTTTTCGTCCATATTTTTAAGGTGTAATATAGAAACTTGATGACCACTGCTGAGCTTCACGATATGATCAATATTGACCAGGGTTGTTCGGTGACAGCGGATAATGTTTGGAAAGGACTTTAGCTGATTTTCAGCATTTTTAAGGGTGGAGCGAACCAATTTTTTATTAATAACACCATTGTCATTCCTGTAGATTTCTATATAATTGTTGGCCGACTTAATCATCACCAGGTTTGATATGTGAATATTAAAATTTTCGGCTTTATTATCCGTAATAAATTCTATTTCATTATCCGAAGTCGTAATATTGAATGGGATGCCTGCATTTTTGGTCAGATCCAGGATTTGTTGAAAATTGATTTTGTAAATTTTAAACCGATGCAGGATAATAAGAGCGACAACCGGTATAAGCCCAAGTAAGATAATTCTGAACGACAAATGAAAAGTAATGCTTATCAAACCAACATAATGAGAATAAAAATTAAAAGCTACAGCCAGGAATGCCCATGTAATAAAATTCAATAAAATGTCTTTGTATAATTGCCAGTTGCCATAAAGGAAAAGCTTTGGGAAAATGGAAGGAAACAGAATATAATTTAAACCAAGGATTAAAAAAGTTATTCCGCCAAAACCCGCGATGATTAAAAGCTGGTTGTTAAATTCAAAATTTCGAAGCTCAACCGGTTGAAAAAAAAGAATAAAAAGGAACAGGAACATACTGATACCTAAAATAACCTTCAGGTTGTACACCAGATCGTCAAAAAAAGGATAGGGTTTATTTAAGCTTTTAAGCATATCAGTATGTAATTTTTTTACAAAGATAATTATACTTTACGAAACTGGAAATAGCGATATGCCCCTAATGGTTCAAATTTTCCAGCCTTAGCCTGTGCGCATGCAGGACTTGGGCCATCATATAAACAACATACCGCCATCTACCTACCCCCTCTGCTTAAGCCTGCCTGCCGGCACACCAGCCGTAGGATGGCGAGGCAGGCGGGGCCTCACTTAAAAATAACTTTCCACATCTTTAACTGATAGAATCAATCAACTCCCGGTCATCGGTAAGTAGCTTTTGTTTATATTAAAAACCCCTTCTGCAAGCAGGCTGCCTTCCACCTGCGAACAAACCAGTGGTGGTTTATTCTATCTCAAAATCTTCAATATTTTCAAAAAACATCGGGAGATTTTTTTCTATGATAACGATAAGTAGGATATCCGGTTTTTCATTTTCAACAATTGATTCATTTAATTGATATTTCCAGCTATCCCAAATAAAAAGTGTTTGTCCGAAGGTTTCGGCAAATCTGCGAATCAAAGCATTTGTAAACGAATCCCGGATGATCATTGCACTGGGTTGCTTACTTTCGGGGACAAACCATCTAATCTCATATTCCTTTTTGTAATAAAACTCTTCAGGAACCTGATAGATAGTTTTTGGATAATAAGTTGCTTTAACTTTAAATCGAGGATGAAGCAGGACATCAATATCAGGATATTCTGAAACCATATTTAACATTCTGGCAAGTCCTTTTCCCGGTACTGTATCATACTTAATAGAATAGTCATTTATAGTTAGGGGCTGTATATCCGGAAAGTCCTTTTTGATGGTTTTCAAAATCTCTTGGTAAGCCATAAAAGCACCGAGAATATTCCAGTGAGGATCGGTTTTATAATACAAAGTATGCTCTTTTTTGTTTTCGTATAGAACATCCTTGACGTCAATCAGGTTGAAGGTAGAATTTTCCTCAAGGTAGTCTTTCAATTGATCATATTTGGAAGTTCCGTGAACCCGATATACAAAGCCCGGGATATATTCTTCATAAATACTGGCTTTATTTGGGGCCACAGCCATGTAAAATTTAATCCCCCTGTCGTTATACCACTTTTGCCTGTACTCAAGTGCTGTAGCCATTTTTATAAGATCTTTTTTCGAAAATAATTCTTTGCTCCTGTAATCTTCAAGATATTCTGTGGCATGGAATAACCAGCCTTCTTTTCCTTCGGCCACCTTTTTAAAAGGGGAAATTCCAAGGATATTGAATTTATAACTGGAATGTAAGAGAATAAGGTCGTTTCTGAAATGGAAATGATCGTTAAAATAAGCATCATATTCTTTTGGAAAATAGTCCAGACTTGTAATATCCACCTTAGGCTTTTCAGCCAGCTTTCGGTTTTCTGCTTTGAGGTTGGGGGTTGATAAATTAAACATATAATCAAAAAACGGCATATAGATCACCAGTAAAAAAGCAAAGCTTAAAATTAATGATTTGATGTGTATATTTTTAAATCTTATCATTTTAAAATCTGTAGTAGATAAAAGGATTGTAAGTGCTTGATGCCAGATAGCTTAACGACATTATGAGGATTACTATCAATCCTGCGATTGACAAAACTGAAAATACATTGTTCAAAATTAGATTGACTACATGATTGAAATGTGTTTGCAGTTTTTGAAATTGTTTTTGTATAAGTACAAAGATGGTGGTTGACCCCAGTGTTGCAATAATCAAAGCGAGATAAACCTCATTATTCAGGTATTCCTCCATCAGGGTCCATTCCGAAGGCTGAGTTTCAATACCGAGCATTGCTTTGATATATCCAAATCCGTATTGAATATTTTCCGCCCTGAAAAATACCCAACCGAATATCACTACTAAAAGAACGTAAACATGTTGCAAAGGTGCCCATAACCTTTTCAGAATTTTTTCAAATCCAACTCTTTCAATCACAAGGAATAATCCGTGAAACAAACCCCAGATTACAAAACTCCAGGCTGCTCCATGCCAGAAGCCGGTGAGAAAAAATACGATCAGGAGATTCAGGAACACCCTTCCTTGTGTTTTCCTGTTCCCACCAAGAGGAATGTACAAATAATCCCTGAACCAGTTGGAAAGCGAGATATGCCATCTTCTCCAAAACTCCCTTATGGATTTTGAAATATAAGGGAAATTAAAGTTCTCCAGTATCTCGAACCCAAACATTCGCCCCAACCCAATAGCCATATCGGAATATCCTGAAAAGTCAAAATAGATTTGAAAAGTATAGGCAACGGCACCCAGCCACGCCATGGAGGTGCTCATCTCTGCTATTTCCAGAGCAAATATTTTATCAGCTACCAGCGCAAAGGTGTTGGCGATCAAAACTTTCTTGGCCAGGCCTATGATAAACCTTTCCACACCCGAAGCAAACTTCTTTATACCGGGAATCCGGTTTCTCAACTGTTTGGCAATATCATGATAACGGACAATCGGACCTGCAATAAGCTGCGGAAACAACGAAATGTAAAGGGCAAGGTCAATGAGATTTTTCTGAGCCGGTGTTTTCTTTTTATAAACATCCACAATATATGAGATAGCCTGAAAAGTGAAAAAGGAAATGCCAATGGGAAGATAGATGGAATTCATTTTTATAGGCTCCAGGTGTATCCAGTCAAAAACAACATTCAAATTGTCAATAATAAAATTAGCATATTTAAAAATGCCCAACAGTAAGAGATTCAGAACCAATCCTAAAATGAGGGCATTCTTTGCTCCTTTTTTTCCTTCTCTTTTAGCAATCTGTCTTCCGACGATATAATTGATGGTAATGGATGTAACTATGATCAAAGAGAAACTGACACCACCCCAGGCATAAAAAAACAAACTGGCGATCAGCAACATAATATTTTGGAACCTGCGCGGAAGGATTAGGGTAAAAAATAACGGAATTATCGGTTAAACGGATAAATATAAAATATCATATCTTTGCAAGTTAAACTTAAAAACAACAAAGATATGAAAAGACTTAACAAATTAGCAAAATGGATTGCAAACACAAATTGGGGGAAAATAATATCAACCATTGTGCTTGCAGTAATTATTGAAATAATCAAACAAGTTAACGAAGCAATTAAACAAATTAATATTGATATGGGAAACTGGACACCGTTCTTGCAAATCATGGTTCCATTGGTCGGCTTTTTGCTGATTTTATATTTTATCCAATGGATACGAAAAAAATATCAGCAAAAAGCTGACAAATCGGAAATACCTGATATATCGAACAAAGCTGACAAATCGGAAATAAATAATATATCGAACAAAGCTGACAAATCGGAAATAAATAATTTGATAGAAAAACTAAATGGCCTAATTGAAAGATCATCATATAATTTTGACAAAATTCAACAAATGAAAAGCGACTTTGCAAACAAAGGCATTGAAGGTGTTGTAAAAAGCATTGCAAATAACGATTATGTATTGAAAACGGATTTTGAAACCTATGAACCTGACAACCCTCAATAAAATAAAACCCTATGAATATAATTGAAATATCACAAAAATTCCCAACGGAATTTGATGCCATAAAGCATTTTGAAAAATACAGGTGGGGCAAAACAATTATTTGTCCTTTCTGTAATTCAAAAAAAATAAGCAAGCGCACAAAAGATAACAGGTGGCACTGCCTTAGTTGTAACCGGACTTTTAGCGTTACAACAAAAACCCAAATCCACAATACCCGCCTAACACTTCAAAAATGGTTATTTGCTTTCGGTTTAATCAGCGATGCAAAGAAAGGAATTTCAGCAAAGCAATTAGAGCGTAACTTAGGCATACATTACGAAACAGCTTGGAAAATGTATCACCAGATAAGGGATTTAATGAGTATTGAAAATGAAAAAATACATTTGGATCATATAGTTGAACTGGATACAAAAATAGTAGATGAGGATATGCGGAAATGTCAGGCAGAGAAAAAAGGAACCCCAACCCATATCCCGGAACTTGACGATCAAAAAGAGTATTACACCAAAAAAGGATTTGAATTTAAAGAAGGCAAATACAAAAAACCATGCAAGGTAGGAAATCAAAAAAGAGGTGAGGGAGCAAGTAATAAAAAGATAGCAGGTGCAGTTGCAAGGGATGGAGATGTAATAGCCCACGTTGTTAAAAATACCTCTTTTAAGGAATTGAGAAAAATCATTGACAAGTATGTAAATAAAGATCGTAAAAAGACCGTACTACTTACTGATGAGGCAAGATCAAACTTGAAATTCAAGGAAATAATAAACCATATTGTCATTAATCACAAAAAAATGTATTCCTATCGTGGACTAAATACAAACACAATAGAATCATTTTGGGCAATAATAGAACGACAAATCGTAGGGCAGCATCACCATGTAGATATTAAATACCTGGATAAATATGTAAATGAGGCAGTTTTTAAATTCAATAACCGTAAACATGATGATATGTTTAAATCATTAATAAAGTTAGCGATGGTAGATAAAAATTAGTTTAATCCGTTAAACCGATAATTCCGAAAAATAATGTTGCCGGTAAAAAAACCAGTAGAAAAACAGGGGAACTAAATACCATCTAAATTTGCTTATAAAGAATCAAGACAAAAATAATCTTTTCAGGGTTGTCTGATCAATTCTCATTTCAAAATGAGAAGTTTTTTTGTTACCTGCTTTTCACCAGCCGTCAGAGTATAAAAATAAATCCCGTTGGGTAAGCTATGATGGTGATTGTCCACACCCTTCCAAAGAATATGATAATGGTCGGCAGTTAGAGTGGTATTGACCAGGGTGGTAACTTTTATCCCTTCCACATTAAATAAACTCAGGTTGACCAAAGATTCTTCGTTTACTGAAAAGTCAAACCATGTATAATCACTTAATGGATTTGGATAGTTTTGCATTAATTCCAGATCAGGAATGTTTTTTTCAAGAATCGAATCTGATCCCGTAACCTTAAATTGGAATTGTTTGGATTTAACAATATCCCTGGAGTCTTTCACTAAAAAATTGATGGAGTAAACGATGGTATCTTTGCCGGGAGTCCCGGAAAAAAAGCCATCTTCATGAATTTTCATACCCATAGGGAAGTCCTGGGGAACAAATGAAATTTTAAAGCCGTTCGTAAAAGAACTAATTGCTTCAATATTTGAATTGAAAACATTCAAGGCGTCACCGTAGCTTATTCCGGAACACCAGTTTACAGTATCAGGGAAGACCATATCACCGTAGAAAAAATCTATCTGTCCTGAAGAGAAAAGCCTGACAGCAAAGTTCATTTCCGACCCCTCCATACCATCCACCATTGTTCGCCATCTGAAAGTAGCATCATTTTCATTACCCTGGTACCAGATCCCGCTTTCCCCATACGTAAGTAGCCTTGCCTTTGTGAAAAATGGCATAACAGTTTTCAGGTGCCTGAGATATAAAGAATTATCAACGATCAGACTGAATGGATATGGGTTTACATCCCCGAAGTGGATAGAGCCGTCAGGACTGAGACGCAGTGTATTATAAACACTGTCGAAAAAAGGAAAGTCAAAGAACAGGTCTTTAACAGCATATCCACTATTAATAAGCAGTTTTTCATCTGTGATCATGGGAAATGTTTGAGTGGTTTGCTCCTGGTCATATTGGTGCAAAATATTCCAGCGGTAAGGAGGAAGTCCCAAATCAGCTGTAAGCTGTGCCGAATAGGGTTCTTCGGCAAAGGCATCACCCAGTTCACCGGTTGTGATCTGAACCTCATCATAATTTACCGTATGCATCAGGCTTAACTGTGTCAGGCTGTTTTCCTGTAATGGAATATTTCCTGCCGGATATATGATCTCTTCAATTCCTGCGGTATAGTCCAAAATAGCAAAATCAATGATCTCTCCGGTCCCCAGTCCTTCAGGATCCTTTTCGTTGATCATAAGAAAAAATTTAGCCTGTTCGCCGCTTTCAATATGGCTGAGCAAAGGGGTAATGTCCAGTCCTGTTTCAATGTATTTACTTTCTTCATCTGTTCCACCTTGCATATAGCGATCTCCACCCTGGTAATTAAAAATATAAAAATCATGAATGTATTCAGGCAAAATTGAGGAAATATCTGTACTGACTCCGGCAGAAATTTTTAATTTGTTCCTCGAATCATGTTTCAGGTTCATTTTTATCGTTAATAAAGGATCATGCTCTCTGGCGTCTAATATATAGACCCTGTTCGCCCACAGGCCGCCATCCAGTGTGTTCAAAGCCAGCAAACGGTACATCATGTATGCGAATCCCTCATCTCCCCATTCGGGGCCAAAGGAATTAGCTACCTTAAAAGCACCGATTTCCCAGTCTTTTAGATTTACTATCCCATCCCCGTTGATATCGATATTATTCGTGTACTGACCGTCATTATTATAATCATACCGGATAGAATCATTATAGCCTACAATGGTAATACTGTGACCTGGCCAGGGTCCCCAGGCAGCTACCACCACTTTCCCTTCTTCCTCCGTTCCGGGTGCCAGGGTATCATAAATTACATTTCCGCCAGCCACGACGCAATTAGCCAGGCTGCCGTATTCACCTTCGTCCATGTGGTTATATATCCAATGTTTCAGGGTTTCCAAACCATCAACAGTTCTGACATCTAACGAATAAAAACGATCGACACGGTTAAACATGGAATGGTAATATTTCTCATAACCACTCATCCATCTTGTGGAACCTCCATAATTGACTCCGCCATAGTCGGCCACATGGGGTGAGCCGGCATTTCTTGCCACCTCCCATCCCCTGATTATGTTGGAGCTGTTTTCGTATTCTCCCTCATTTATAAAGTTAAGAACAAAATGTGATGGAAGCTGATTTTCAGGCAGGTCTCCCGGAAGGTTTCTTAAACGGTTCAATTCATAAGTAAGATTGTAACAAATCCCGTTGAATATATGACATTCCCATCCTATCTGGGAAATAACGGGCCGAAAAAAGGGAAGTTGAGAATTATCTGTTTTATAAGGCAGATCACTGCTTTTATGCCGGCTTAATTGATTAGAAAGAGGATACTCGGGAACGGAAAGGAGATAAGCAGAATCAAAAGCAGATATTGTTGGGCTATAATCAGAGTTCTGAGCTTTTATTCCATCAAAGATTAAAAACATTAAAAAAATTACAAGATATTTTGACAGCTGCTGCATGAATAATATTATATTGCAAAATTAGTGAATTTTCCTGCATAATCCGATTGAAAATACAAATCACTTTTCGTTTGTTGTTAGTTTGTTTTTCTTTAAAATAATGCAATATATTGCACATCGGCTTGCTTTTAAATAAAACTGATATTATTTTTGCATCTAAACAGGCATTATATGACACTTTTAAATTTAGCAAAATCCTTTTTTAGAGAGACAAAAAAAGCAGAAGAATTGATACAAAATTCGTTTTTTAATATTGAAACAATAAGAGCTTATTTGCTGAGTTACAGTACAAAAAGAAACAGATTAAACAATTTATTAACCCAAATAAAACTTAGTATGAATACTCAAAATCCTCTTAACGTTTTATTCAGCCTGATTGTCATTTTCCTTCTTTCTTTTTCAGAAGTTTTAATCGCAAATGAAAAAGAATATCCAGATAGCTGGGGCAAACAAGGCTTTTCTATCATCAAACAAACATCAACAGGAGTTGAAATAAATTACTCGATTACAGCTTTCAATTTTACAAAAGTTCAAATAAATGGCAAAACAATGGATGCCATTGAACTATCCGGTTCGTATTTACCAAATAATGAAGGTGCACCCGATCTTCCCGGAACAGGCAGGTTAATCGCTATCCCGCAAGGATCGAATGTTTCATATAATATTATTAAATCCAGAACTGAAACCTTCACAGGTATTGATTTGGCACCGGCACCTGTTATTCCATCACAAACAGAAACAGGTCCCTTAAAATACTATTTTAGTGAGTCTGTTTACACCACCAATAAATTTTATCCAAAGAATCCCGTCTCAACTTCTGATCCTAATAAAATAAGGGGAGTTGACGTTATAATGCTTGGCATTACACCTTTTCAATATAATCCGGTGACCAAAGAATTAATTGTTTACCGCGACTTGAAGATTAAAATAAAATTTCAGAATGGTAATAACCAATTCGGAGAAGACAGGTTAAGAAGCCATTGGTGGGATCCGCTTTTTGAAGATATGCTTTTTAATTATGAATCACTGCCTGACATTGATTACAACTATACATTCAAAAGTAATTCCAAAGATTATGGTGCCGAATACCTCATCATAAGCCCGAATGGACCGGAATTTCAGCAATGGGCCGATTCCATCCGAAACTTCAGGACCTTACAAGGCATCCTGTCAAAAGTAGTTACGCTTGATGATATCGGCGGGAATACTGCTTCTCTTATTGAGGATTACATTAACGATGCCTACAATACCTGGGATATTCCTCCGGTCGCTGTTTTATGTTTGGGTGATTTCGGGTCTGATCCTTCAAATAGTGTAACATCACCAATTTGGCAAAATTACTGTGTGTCGGATAACATTTATGCCGATGTTAACGGTAATGATATGCCCGATATCATTCTTGCCCGGATGTGTGCTCAAAATGCCACACAACTTGAAACAATGGTTACAAAATTTTTGAATAATGAACGGAATCCCCCAACCGATACCAATTATTACAATCATCCCATTACTTCCTGTCTGTTTCAATCAGGCGGCTGGGCTCAGATATGTACGGAATCCTTGGCCGGGTTTTATGAAGTTATTCAGAATAAAAGCACGAATAGAATTAATGTTTGTAACGGCACTCTTCCCGATGTATGGTCAATAGCGCCAAATACTGCTGCCCTGATAAATTATTTCGGGCCAAACGGACTTGGATATATACCTGCCACTCCTGCCCAGGTTAATTGTACGTGGAATGGAAACACAAACGATGTTATAAATGGGATTAATAATGGCGCTTTTATGTTAGTTCATCGTGGCACCGGTTCCGAACAAGGCTGGGGTGAACCTGATTTTTCAAACAATGATATCAATGCTTTAAATAATACCAATTTAACTTTTATCTGGTCAATAGATTGTTTGACCGGAAAATTTAACCTTTCCGGTGAATGTTTTGCCGAAAAGTTCCACAGGCATACTTCCGGTGGAAATAATGCAGGAGCACTCGGTATTGTGGCTGCATCCGAAATATCGTACTCTTTGGTTAGTGATGTTTACGCCTGGGGGGCTTTCGACAATATGTGGCCTGACTTTATGCCTGATGTAATCACTACTCCGGAATCTAAAGGAGTTCTGCCGGCTTTTGCCAATGTAGCCGGCAAGTATTTTTTATATCAATCATCATGGCCTTATAATACTGCAAACAAAATAGTTATTTATAACATTTTCCATTATTTTGGTGATGCTTTTTCAACTGTTTATTATGAAATGCCCCAGGAATTGGATGTATCTCACCCGGCATGGGTGTTAGTCGGGACAACTGTTTTCGAAGTTACGGCAAATGAGGGATCGTTGATAGCATTATCAGTTAATGGTGTTCTAATTGGAACAGGTGATGGCACAGGAGCACCTGTTTTAATCCAAATACCTCCGCAAAATCCACCGGATGAAATATTGGTAACGGTCACCAAACAAAATTACTACCGGTATGAAGCCTGGGTTCCTGTTGGAACGGGAACAGGGTTGATGGATAATACTGCGCAAGATTATATAAATGTATATCCGAATCCCGTTACTGATAATTTACTTATTAAATTAACAAAAAACATGGGTACAACTTATATAACAATATCTAATTTACTGAGTGAATTAGTGTATGAAAACAAAATAGAAGTGGGAGAAGAAAAAACATTAAATATCAATCTATCAGGCTATAGGGGTGTTTATTTTATTCGAATAAAAACTGCAAAAATCGATCATGCTAAAAAAATTATAGTTCAATAATCATCTTACTTGTTGTACTACCCGATAAAGTATTAGCTACAATAAAGTAGATTCCACTGGGTAAGTCATTTCTTTTAAAACTAATTTCATGAATACCTTCCCGTTGATATGAATCTTCCAGCACAGCCACCTTCTGTCCAAGACTATTCATTACTGTTAGTGTTACATGTGTATCCTCGTGCAAATAATAGGAGATGGTTGTTTTGTTATTAAACGGATTCGGGTAATTAAACATCTGTAAATCTTTTGTTGTGGCAAAAAATTCATCAACTGATATAGTAACATCCGGAACTGATAAGCTTGCAAGGCTACCAATGGCGAGTTTAGCCATTTTATTAAAATAAGGCAGGTTGAAAATACTAATCCTGTCCTTAACGGTGTGATAGTATGGATTGAAGTCACCACTCCAGTACCCTTCAATTAATAAAACTGCTGAATACCCGTTATACCAGAATTGTGCATGGTCGCTGGCTCCGGTTCCAGGGTATTGAATAACCGGAGCTAAGCCCAATTCGTAAACATTGTTCATGCTTAACATATAGTTTGCCAGTTCAAGAGAATTAGCATAATCTTGTGCATGTAATTCACATAAATAATCATCATCGCTGTCCCATGCGATCATATCCATATTTATCACCGATAATATGTTGTCACCATTTCCGGCAGCCTGCTGGGCATAATAACCACTGCCTATCAATCCTATTTCCTCCTCATCCCATAGGGCATATATAATTGAGTATTGAAAATTGTAATTTGAAAATATTCTTGCAGCTTCCAAAACACCAGCTGTACCACTAGCATTATCATCAGCGCAATAGGCTGTTACCGCATCATAATGCGCACAAATCATATAATACTGATCGGGATACTCGATTCCTTCCTGGATGGCATAAACATTTCGTCCATCAGTATCATATACCTGGTCGTAGGTTGCTAAATTATATTCTTCAAGTGTTTGTTTAATATAATCGGCTGCCAGGTCGTTACTGTCATAAATCCTGTTTTCGATCAAAACTTTTGTCCCGTTTACAACTACTGAATCTTCGCCCGATAAAATTCTTACAAAATTAACCAGTGAATCCAGTTCTATTTTGTTGATCAAAGTATCTACCATCGGATCATACTCCTGCGAAAATGAAAATAAACCCGAAATTAAAAGAGCTATTGATAGGTAAAATTTCTTCATAACAATGTTTTGTTTTAAATTTCTCTGCTAAAGTAATAATAAATAGTAATTAAATATGCTGATAGATTAATATTATGATAATAATTTATAGACACATTTTTATACTTGCAGGTTGCTTATAAGTCAAGGCTGTTTAATTCTAACAAATTTGTTAATAGCTTTTTTTAAATGTTTTCTCATGTTGCACCTCAAAGTTTGTAACTTTGAGGAAAATCGACACTAACAGTTTACAACTGTCGTTAGTAATTATCAATTTGTAACGAATAAAAGCTGCAAAAATTGATCAGATAAAAAAAATTATAGTTCAATAATATACATCCCATTTAATGGTTCTGTCATTATTTTTTATTTTGCATTTGTTAACCACTTCTAACCTCTTAGCGGTTTGGAACCGCTTAGAGGTTCCGTGCTCACAATTCAACAATTAAAACATGCAACTTTTTAAAATTAAAACATGTCAATATTAATAAATAGTTTAATTTTATCTGCCAAAAAATAAAAAAAGATGATCATGAAAAAAGCAACTTTACTAATTTCAATTACACTGTCTTTCTTTCTGATAACTGAATTGTTATACAGCCAGAAACAAAACTATCCGTCAAAGCCAAAAGACGGTCAAACAGAAATGGTTGATACACGTATTGACAATATGGGTTACTGGAATAGAATGGCAGAAAAAGGACTTGTTCCCGTAGCACCTGTAAAACCTTATGAGCCGGCAGTTTATACAGGCAGTCAAATAGATGCTATATCTGTGGCGAAGGACGACTCGCCGGATGTTCCGGTAACCGAATTAACCAATGTTACCCAATCGGAGAATTCAATATTTGTGAATCCTGCGGATAATGAATTCCTGTTGAATTCAAACAACTCCACATCATGGAGCGGAAGCAGTGTAGGAACCCTTTACGGAGCAAATTCCTTTATGTCGGACGACGCAGGCTTAAACTGGTATGGTTCGGAACAAGGCGCAGGTGGCTCAAACTGGGGTGATCCAACAACAGCCATTAACCTCGACGGCTCAAGAATGTATGTCGGGTACATTCACAGTAACGGAGGTCAGGGAGTTTCCTATTCAACTGACAACGGCAACACATGGACTTCTGTTATTAGCGGAATTGCTCCCGGAGGCTGGGGACTTCTTGACAAAAATCATTTATGGATTGATAACAGTCCGACAAGCCCGTATGAAGGAAATATTTACGACGCATGGACAGCTTTCGGTGGTTCAAATGATGAAGATATAGAGTTTGTAAGATCAACAGATGGCGGTGTACATTGGTCAGCTACTCCCATAAATATCAGTTCTGCCGTAAGTGCAGGAAGCCACAATCAGGGAGTGAACCTGCAAGCAGGTCCTGACGGAGAGGTTTATGCCTGTTGGTCAGTTTACGATTCATGGCCATCAGATGAAACAGCCATTGGCTTTGCAAAGTCAACCGACGGTGGAGTTGCTTTCGAACCTGCCACAAGAATCATTTCAAACATTCGCGGTATCCGTACCAGTGAAACTTCAAAAACCATGAGAGTAAACTCATTTCCGGTAATGGCGGTGGATATCAGTGGAGGACAATTTAACGGCAATATGTATATTGTCTGGTCAAATATCGGTGTGCCGGGTATTAATACAGGAAACGATATTGATGTTTATATAGTCCATTCCGAAAACCAGGGCGCTACATGGTCAACACCGGTTAAAGTAAACCAGGATCCTTCCGGTCAGGGTAAAGAGCATTATTTCCCCTGGATCACCTGCGATCCTGAAACAGGAATACTTAGCGTTATTTTCTACGACGACAGGAATGTAGCCAGCAACCAATGTGAAGTATATTGTGCTAACTCGTTCGATGCAGGCGAAACATGGGAAGATTTTAAAGTGAGTGATGTATCTTTCACTCCTGCCCCAATTAGCGGGCTTGCTGATAATTACATGGGCGATTATCTTGGAATTTCTGCAAGGGGAAGCTATGTTTATCCTGTCTGGACCGACAACCGAACAGGTCAGTTTATGACATGGGTTTCGCCTTATATTACCAATAATCTTCCAAAGCCGACAGATTTAAACATTACTCTTAATGATGAAACCGGTGAAGTTACACTAATCTGGCAGTTTGAAGGCACAAAAGATTTTTTGTATTTTAATGTTTACAGAGACGGAAACATCCTCGGAACAACAACCGATACAACTTATTCCGACATCCTGCCTGATTATGGCGTTTATACTTACGGTGTAACAGCTATGTACGATGACGGTGAATCGGTACCTGCATCCGGCTCAATTCAATGGGGTGATGCACATATTGCCGTAGAGCCTGTTGCTATTAGTCAGAATCTTGTAATAGATTCTTCAATTATCAGGATAATGACAATTGAAAATGTTGGCGAATTAGAACTGATTTATCAAATAAGCCCTGAGATCACAAGCAAAAAGGGAGGAAAAGATTACTGCTCTGCAAGCGGTGGCTGTGATGAGTATATCAGCAGGGTGATTTTAGGGGATATAGATAATGTTTCAGATTGCTCCGGTTATTCCGATTACACTGATTTATCAACTATGCTTAATATGGATGAGACTTATGATATTACTGTAGAAAACGGACAAGTATATTCATCTGACGATTTGGGAATCTGGATCGACTGGAATCAGGACCAGGATTTTTCCGATCCGGGAGAAAATGTTGTTTGCGAGTTTGATAATGGCGGACAGGGAACATACTCTTTCACGGTTCCGTCCGGAGCTATTCCGGGTGAAACACGAATGAGGGTGAGGATAAAATGGTCTGGTTCTGATTGTGGCGATCCATGTGGAACAACAACTTATGGCGAAGTCGAGGATTATTCTGTTTATGTCCTCGGCTGGCTTTTGGTTGATCCCTTAGGAGATACTATACAAGCCGGAGAATCTCAGGATATTCAGGTAACATTGGATGCCACCGACCTTGAAGAAGGAATTTATACGGCTGATCTGAACATCACAAGTAACGATCCGGATAATCCGCTTGTTACGGTTCCGGTAAATTTAATAGTTGGAGAAGACATTCCAACCCTTGTTGCCTGGGCTGATCCGGCAGAAATCTGCTCCGGTGAATCATCACAGTTAAATGCTGATGTTACCGGAGGTTCCGGCAGTTATACTTATTCCTGGACTTCTGATCCTCCCGGATTTATATCTGACGAAGCTAATCCGATAGTTACTCCGGAGGATACAACAACATATTTTGTGGAAGTATATGACGGATTATTTACTATTTACGACACTACCTCTGTTGCTGTTGCTCCTGTGCCCGGAGTTTGTGAAACACCAACCGGTGAAACACAACTTTGCCAGTACGAGCAAAACACAACCTACAATACAACAGGCGCTATATATGCACTTTCATACATCTGGAATTTATCTCCCGAAGAAGCAGGTACGATTTCCGGTGGAGGAACTATTGGTATTGTTAACTGGAATTTTGAATTTTCGGGACAAGCTTTCATTAACGTAACAGGTGTTAACGATTGTGGCGAAGGTGAACCATCCGAAGAACTTATTATTACCGTTAACCCATTACCTGAGGTATCGCTTGTGGTATATGACAGCGTTTGTATCAATACCGTACCTTTTGAATTAACAGGCGGTTTGCCCGAAGACGGAATTTATACAGGAAACGGAGTTAATAACGGATGGTTTTATCCTGAGGATGCCGGTTTAGACTGGCATACTATAACTTACACTTATACCGATGCTAACGGCTGCGAGAACTTTGCTCAAGATAGCATTTATGTTGGCGAATGTTTGGGGATAAATGAAATTGTTAATGGAATACATTTTGAGATTTTCCCGAATCCATCAAATGGAGAATTTGCCGTCAAATTCAATAAAAGCCT